>NZ_BAAAGU010000028.1:0-85554 GCF_039524635.1 Streptomyces thermocarboxydovorans
TCTTGGTCGGTGAGTTCATGACGACGTACCACACCACCATGATCCACCATCTAGCGATCTTTGAAGACGGACCCTAGTCCAGAAGGTCGCGCTCAAGCTCGTCGGGCGGAGGCGACCACTGCGTGCCCCGTGTGCCGCTCTTCACGGTGGACCACGCCCGGCCCACCTCCACAGGTGGACCACGCCCGGCCCACCTCCACATGCAGGATCGGGGCACGGCATCAGAGTAGCGGTGGCGCACGGGGAGCGTCACACCGACCGGCGCTGGGCCGTGCAGTCTCGGTGCGTCTCTCTCGCCATGACGGGGTTACGTTCTGACGCTCATTGTGCCTGCCAGCGGGATTACTCCTCGTCGGAGGTGGTGGGGCGCGTCCGGCCTGGCTCCGGTGCCTCGCCCTGCTGCGCCCGGACGTGGAGCACGTCGCCGATGAACAGGTCGTACACCAGCACCCCGATGACGCCGCCGACGAGCGGGCCGACGATCGGGATCCACCAGTAGCCACTGAACGCCCCTGCCAAGCTGCCTGGGAAGGCGAGTTCCCCCCAGCCCTCCATCCAGGTGAGCAGGCGCGGGCCGAAGTCGCGGGCCGGGTTGATCGCGTAGCCCGCGTTCGCACCGAAGGACATGCCGATGGCCGCCACGACGAACCCGATCACGAGCGGCCCGAGGTTCGCCTTCACGGCCGTGTTGCGCAGGTCGATGATCGCCACCACCAGCATGACCAGGAAGGCGGTGCCGACGACCTGGTCGATCAGCGGACCCCAGATGCCACCGTTGAAGTACGGCGCCGGGAAGGTGGCGAAGATCGAGAACGACGCGAGCGTGTGTCCGCCCGTCTTCGGCCCTTTCATGGCGTCGTCGAAGGTGTTGATGGCGTCGTGGTACACGGCGTAGACCAGTGCTGCGCCGGCCAGGGCGCCAAGTACTTGGGCCACCCAGTAGGGGACGACCTTGACCCACGGGAATTTGCGGCGGACGGCGAAGGCCAGGGTCACCGCCGGGTTGATGTGCGCCCCGCTGACCCCGCCGGCCACGTAGATGCCGAAGGTCACGGCCATGGCCCATCCCCAGGTGATCAGCAGCCAGTCTCCGGCACCGAGGAAGAACGTGGTGGGTCCCTCGGTGCGCCCTGAGCCCGGCAGCGCCGCGACCGCCATCGCGACCACGCCGCAACCGAAGGAGATGAGGACAAAGGTCCCCAGAAACTCCGCAATGCATTCGCCCCACAAGCCTCCGCGGCGCCTGAGCCGAGAGGGCTTCAGCAAGGGCTGGATCTCGACGGCCATGTGGTCCTCCCAGACGTTCGTCCGGCCGCGTCTGAGCGCGGCTGCCCGTGCCGTTGCGCGGCGGTGGAAACTGGATGCTTTCAGATCCTGCTTTCCTGCGGCATGTCTTATCGCGCCGTGTCGCTAAGATAAATCCGTGCTGCGGCTGCCGCGAGTCGACACCGGTGTGGTCCGGGGCAGGGGCCTGTCGGAGCGCGAGCGAGCCCTCGACGTGACCGCGTGAGGTGCTCTCAGGCTGCCTGCAGGCCCACCAGTACTCCAACGGTGGCTACCCCCGCACCGACCAGCCAGCCGGTGAGCGCTCTCATCCCAGCCATTCCGTGCAGTCCACCCTGCCCGAGTCTGAGCAGCTCGTGCCCGAAGATGCTGAACGTTGTAATAGCTCCGCCCAGGAACAGGTACACCGAACTGGGAAGGTCCCGCGCGATTGCGTTGCCCAAGAGGACGCCCAACGCTAAGCAGCCGCTGAAATTGACCGTGAAGGCGGCCCACGGCAAGGGCTCATGTGGCCACACTTTGAAGAGTCCCTTTTCGAGGACGAGACGCAATGCGGCTCCGCCCACTGCGCCCAAGAACATCATGAGTGGCACCATGGGATGCGTTCCTCTCAATGGTTTCGGGCACGGGTATGGAACGGGCGCACCAAAGGGAGTGTGGCTGTGCGGTGAGCTCCAGGCGAGGACCGGTGGCGGCGTTTTCGCCGGATGTTCACCTGGAAGGCCGGCTTCTGGTGCCGAGTCGCCCCGCCCGGCGGCGAGCGTTCCGCCCACGCGGACTTGGCTGGCCCCATAGCCCCTTCTGGCTTCGCCGCCCTGCCAACTCGGCCGCCAGGCGGGCGATGCACGGCTTGGCACCGCGCCACCTGTCGCTCCTTCGCAGCTCCTGGACTTGAGCGATCTCGACCGGGATGCCTCTCTTTCGTCCCGACCGCCCGCCGATGCTCCTGCTGGTGCTTGTCATACCTGATGCAACAGCCGCGGCCACCTGGGATCGGTCAAGGAAGGAATTTGATCGAGCTGTGCCAGTTCAGCTGGAGTGGCTGCTGAATGGCGATGTGCAGGAAACCCATCGCCTCCAGCTCCCGAGCTCGGCGCAGGGGTCCTACGTCCAACGGGCGCATCGCGCCGGAGCGTACAAGCTCCGCGATCTTCTCCTTGGCCGCGGAGTCGTCTCCGGCGATCAGGACATCGAGCGGGAAGCCATGGCCCTCTCCTGGTGTCAGCAGGCCGGCGAAGGTGGTGTTGAACGCTTTGACGACCTTCACGTCGGTGCCGACGATCTGCTGGATCTCCTCGGCCGCCGAGCTGTCGGGGGGTGTCACCCTCGAGTCCATGGTGGCGACGTCGATGGGGTTGCAGATGTCTACAAGTACCTGCCCGGTCAGGGAGGCCCCGGCGGATCTCGCAGCCTCCAGTGCCGCGTCGTACCACAGTGCGAGCACGGTGACATCAGCAGGCCCCACCGCAGCGGCCGAGTCGCACTCGCCATCCGGGAACCGCTGCTTGAGCTCTTCTGCCAGAGCTCGGGCAGAGTCGGTGTTGGGGTGGACCACGCACACGCCATGGCCGCCGGCAAGGGCACGAGTGGCGATGGCGCGGCCCATGCTGCCGGGGCCCACAATGTTGATCTTCACTGCTGCTGCCTTCCGGTCTGACGGAGCGTACGACGCTGTCGGGTCCAGCCGCCTGACAGCGGACAGGACGGCCTGGAGCGTAGGCCCGGGTCAGAGTCCGGGACGCTCAAGGCACAGATGTATCCCTTTCCCAGGCCCGACGAGCAGTTCGCGGAGGAAGGCCACGGTCACCCGGAGGACGGACATGAGGCGGACGGCTCAGGCGCAGGGGACTGTGGTCGCTGTCTTGCTCCCTTGGTCGGCACGCCGACAACCGGGTCTACGGGCACCCGTTGACATCGTCGATGACCGTGCGCTGTGCGGCCGACCTCCGACATCGAGGTGCACGGGGGTGGGCGAAGGAGAGCCTGGCGCCGATGGACGCAATGGCTACGCGCTATTCGCCGGTGGGGTCTCGTGGCCTGCCTGGTTACTCGGGAGGTATGACCTCACCAAGAAGACGACAGGCAAGGCGTTCGGCGTGCGGAACAGAGATCGGGCACGGTCAACGGCGTTTGACGGGGCTGCGGACCACCGCCACTGGGCAGTGTGCATGATGCAGCATGGCCTGGCTCACGGATCCGAGCAGGAGTCCGGTGAATCCGCCGCGTCCGCGCGCACCGACCACCAGCAGCTGGGCCGTGCGGCTCGCCTCGATCAGCGCCTCCCGCGTCCCGCCGTGGACAACCTCGTGTTTCACGTTCACGCCCGGATACGTCTCCTGGCGGCCGGCAAGCGCCTCGTACAGGAGACGTGCCTCCTGCGCGGCCGGCGCTCCCGGTTCGTTCGCATACGGCATTGCCTCGTCCAGCGGCGCTGACATCGGCGCGATCCAGATGGTCCCCCTCCAGGTCGCCTCCAACTACGTCCTGCTGCGAACGGATCACGAGCCATCTCCTGGCCCGTCCGCCACTGAGAGTTCCCCTGCGGGTGCTCGCCCTGGCGCCGGAAGACTTCCCGGCCGAGGACTTTGAGTCAGCAGTGTGCGATGCATGCCACGTGCCCAGTCGTCATCGTTCGTGGGACCGTCGAGGTGACGGACGCCGGTACACAGGCCGAGTGAGGCAGGCCCGCTGCGGATGAGGCTTTGGCGCCTCCTCCAGTAGCGCATGGACGAGGCGTTTGCATCGAGGACGGGCGCCCTCCCGGTGCCGGCCGGGAGAATCGAAGAAGCGGTGTCATGTGGGGAGCAGGGCGCGCAGGGCGTAGGGCAGGATGCCGCCGTGCCGGTAGTAGTCGGCTTCCGTTGGGGTGTCCAGGCGCACGCGTGCGGTAAGCCGTGTGGTGCCGTCAGCCCCTTCCGCCTCGACGGTGACCTCGTGGGGCAGCTCGGCCAGGCCGTGGATGGTGTACTGCTCTTCACCGGTCAGGCCCAGAGAGCGTGCGCTGTCGCCGGGGGCGAACTGCAGCGGCAGGACTCCCATCCCGATCAGGTTGGAGCGGTGGATTCGCTCGAACGACTCGGCAAGGACGGCCCTGACGCCCAGCAGTGCGGTTCCCTTGGCCGCCCAGTCCCGCGAAGATCCCGAGCCGTACTCCTTGCCGGCGATGACGAGCAGGGGGACGTCCTCGGCTGCATAGCGCATCGCCGCCTGGTAGATGGTGGTCTGCTCACCGTCGGGCAGGTGCCTGGTGTAGCCGCCCTCGGTTCCGGGAGCCAGCAGGTTGCGCAGCCGGATGTTGGCGAAGGTGCCACGGATCATCACCTCGTGATTGCCGCGCCGGGAACCGTAGGAATTGAAGTCCCTGGGCGCGATGCCGTGGTCCTGCAGGTACTCGCCCGCCGGTGAGTCCCGTTTGATGGCGCCGGCAGGGGAGATGTGGTCGGTGGTGACCGAGTCGCCGAGCAGGGCCAGCACCCGGGCGCCGATGATGTCGTCCGGTGGCTGCGGACTGCGGGGCATGTTCTCGAAGTAGGGCGGCTTGCGCACGTAGGTCGAGGCGGGATCCCAGGTGAACAGGTCGCCCTCGGGAGTGGGCAGGGCACGCCACCGCTCGTCGCCGGTGAACAGGTCTGCGTAGCCGTCGGTGAACATGCTTGGCCGCAGGCTGGTGGAGATCACCTGCTGGATTTCATCCTGGGTGGGCCAGATGTCGCGCAGGTGGACGGGCCGGCCGTCTTCGCCGGTGCCCAGGGGGTCGCGGGTGAGGTCGACGGCCATGGAGCCGGCCAGGGCGTAGGCGACGACCAGCGGTGGTGAGGCGAGGTAGTTGAGTTGCGTCTCGGGGTGGATGCGGCCTTCGAAGTTGCGGTTGCCGGAGAGCACCGAGGCGACAGTGAGGTCTGCCTTGGCGACCGCCTGCGAGACCGTGGGGATCAGGGGGCCGGAGTTGCCGATGCAGGTGGTGCAGCCGTAGCCGACCAGGTCGAAGCCGAGCGTGTCCAAGTACCGGGTCAGGCCCGCGCGTTCGAAGTAGTCCATGACGATCCGCGACCCCGGCGCCAGACTGGTCTTCACCCAGGGCTTGGACCGCAGGCCGCGCTCGACGGCGTTCTTGGCCAGCAGCGCGGCGGCGACCATCACCTGGGGGTTGGAGGTGTTGGTGCAGGAGGTGATCGCGGCGATCACGACGGCGCCGTGCCCGATCTCGAAGCTGCTGCCGTCCTCCAGCGTCACCGGAACGCGCTCAGGCGGCCGGGCCTTGCCCGTTCCGGTCGCATCGAGGCACCCCGGCCGGTCACCGATGTGGCTGCCGGTGACGGCCACCGGATCGGAAGCCGGGAAGGACTCCGCGCCACTCTGGTCGAGCCCGACCGGGGCCGCATCGCAGGTCACGTCCCCGTCCAGGACAGCGGTGAGGACCCGCGACGCGTCCGCCAGGGCGATGCGGTCCTGCGGCCGTTTGGGCCCGGCGATCGACGGGACGATGGCCGACAGGTCCACTTCGAGGGTCTGCGAGTAGTCAGGGGTGTGGCCGGGATCGTGCCACAGTCCCTGCTCCTTGGCGTACGCCTCCACCAGCGCTACCTGGCCGGGGTCCCGGCCCGTGAGCCGCAGGTAGGAAAGGGTCTCGGCGTCGATCGGGAAGATCGCGCAGGTCGCGCCGTACTCCGGGCTCATGTTGCCGATGGTGGCCCGATTGGCCAGCGGCACCTCGGCCACGCCAGGTCCGTAGAACTCCACAAAGGCGCCCACCACGCCGTGCTGACGCAGCCGCTCGGCGATGGTCAGCACCATGTCCGTGGCGGTGCTCCCTTCGGGCAGCCCGCCGGTGAGCCGGACGCCGATGACCTTGGGGATGAGCATGCTCACCGGCCGGCCGAGCATCGCGGCCTCCGCCTCGATGCCTCCCACGCCCCAACCGAGCACGCCGAGCCCGTTGACCATGGGCGTGTGGGAATCGGTCCCGACCAGAGTGTCGGGGAAGGCCGTGCCGTCCTCGGCGAACACCACCCGCGCCAGGTGCTCCAGGTTCACCTGGTGACAGATGCCAGTACCCGGGGGCACGACGCGCAGGTTCCGCAGCGCGGTCTGCCCCCAGCGCAGGAACTGATAACGCTCCCGATTACGCCGGTACTCCAGCTCCACGTTGCGGCCGAACGCCTCGGGAACGCCGAAGTGGTCGGCGATCACCGAGTGGTCGATCACCAGCTCCACGGGCCGCCGCGCATCGATCAGCGCCGGATCGCCGCCGAGTGCAGCCATGGCCTCGCGCATCGCCACCAGGTCCACGATGCACGGCACCCCGGTGAAGTCCTGCATGAGCACCCGCGCGGGCGTGAACTGGACCTCGGTCACCGGTTCCGCCGCCGGATCCCACCCTGCCAGCGCCGCAATCTGATCGGCAGTGACGGTACGGCCGTCCTCATGGCGCAGCAAATTCTCCAGCAACACCTTCAGGCTGTAGGGCAGCCGTTGCGAGTCGGGCAGGGCGTCGAGCCGGTGGAGCGAGTAGGAGGTGCCGTCGGCGTCGAGCGTGCCGCGGGCGGCGAAGCTGTCCAGGGACATGAGCGTGCCTCCTCGGTACGGATCGGGAGGAGATCGGCACGGACCCGGGTCCCACCAAACGCGTCCCGGCGCACGGTCCGGGCCCGGCTCGGCCGTCCGCCCTGGCAACTCGCATGCCGGTCGTCTCGCCGACCGTTCCCGCCGTCACCTCAGGTCACCCCTGGCGCCCGGCTCCGGTCGCCCGTGTCGACACCTCCGGCGCAACCCACAGCCCTGCACCGCAAGGCGGGCGGAACCAACCATGACCAGTCTCGACCACACATTCCCGGCACGCAAACGGAGCAAATCCGGGAACCCAGGGAAAGGACGCGGGACTTCGCCCCGCCTGCACGAGGAGCGGAGGGGTGATAGGACGAATCATGGGCCTCGTCCGTAATTGCCCTGAGACGATGGGAAGGAAGTGCCGGATGGCGAAGATCGCGATCAACGGGCTCGGACGCATCGGACGGGCCGCGTTCAAGATTCTCCACGACCTCGACGGCGTTGAGGTGGCTGCAGTCAACGACCTGGTCCCCGCCGAGAATCTGGCCTACTTGCTCACCCACGACACCGTCTACGGACGCTATGGGAAGTCCGTCACCACTTCCGGTGACGGGCTGGTCGTCGACGGACACGCCGTCCCGCTGTACAGCCGCCGCGACCCGGCCGAGTTGCCGTGGCACGAACTGGGCATCGACCTCGTCCTGGAGTGCACAGGCGCGTTCCGGCGCGAGGAGGAACTGTCCCGGCACCTGTCAGCGGGCGCACGATTCGTGATCCTCTCGGCGCCCGCCCGCACCGGGACGATGGCCACCGTCGTCCATGGCGTGAACAATTCCCCGGCCGGGCAACAGGTCATCTCCTGTGCGAGCTGCACGACCAACTGCATCACCCCGGTGGTGGAGGTGATGAACCGCAGAATCGGCGTGGAGCGGGCAGTGATGACCACCATCCATGCTTACACCTCCACCCAGCAGCTCATCGACGGGCCCAGCAAGGACCTCCGGCGCGGCCGGGCCGGGGCCGCCAACATGCTTCCCGCCTCCACCGGCGCCGCGCTCGCGACCACCAAGGCACTCCCGGAACTGGCCGGCCGCTTCGACGGCGTGGCTGTCCGGATCCCGATCCCGGTCGGATCGATCGCCGACATCGTGCTCGTCACCGCCCGCCCGACATCGGTCGAGGAAGTGAACGAGCACTTCCGTGCGGAGGCCACCACCGACCGCTACAGCGGCATCCTCGGCGTCTCGGACGAGCCGATCGTTTCCAGCGACATCATCGGCGACTCACGCGCCTCGATCGTCGACGCGGCGATGACCCGGGTCGTGGACGGCACCCTGGTCAAGATCATGAGCTGGTACGACAACGAGTGGGGCTTCACGCACCAGATGGTCCGCGAGGCGCTCTCCGTGCTCGGCGTCACTCAACCGCGGTGAAACGCCGCACCTCAGTCGGGCGGACCGGCCGTTGCACCCACCGGGAAGGAGCACGGTGAAGGTCAAAGAGATCATGACCACCCGGGTGGTCACGGTGGCCGAGGACACCCTGGTGGCCGACATCGCCGCAGTGTTGCGCGGGCACCGGATCAGTGCCGTGCCGGTCCTGGACACCGCCGGCGCGGTGGTCGGCCTGGTCAGCGAGTACGACCTGCTCGCCCGCGAGGGTGCCACCGCCCGCGAGGTGATGACCCGCGAGGTCATCACCGCCAGCGAGGACACCGACGTCGAGCAGGTACGCCACCTGCTCGTCGAACGCCGTATCCGACGCGTCCCGGTTCTGGCCGGGCAGCGCCTGGCCGGCATCGTCAGCCGGTCCGACGTGATCGCGCTGCTCACCACCGAATGGGTCTGCCAAGTCTGCGGACAGACCGAGCGCGGCCCTCACCCGCCACCGCGCTGTCCCATCTGCGACGCCGGCAAGGACGGGTTCACTCAGCAGGCACCGCCCCCTGGCAGCTGACGCACCACGGCAGACAGCAGGCCCAGACAAGCAGGAGAGACCGGCCATGGACCCGACGCAGGACCGCACCGAGCCCCACCCACAGGTACCCCCGGCGAGTGAGGATCCGGCAACGCTGCGCGTCTACTACCGGCAGATGGCCCTGATCCGGCACTTCGAACTGCGGGCCGCGGAGATGTACACCCGGGCGAAGATCGGCGGCTACTGCCACCTCAACCTTGGCGAAGAGGCCACCGTCGTCGGCCTGATGGCCGCACTGCGGCCGACCGACTACCTGTTCACCACCTACCGCGATCACGGGTATGCGCTTGCCCGCGGTGCCGACCCCGGCAGGGTGATGGCCGAACTGTTCGGCCGCGCCACGGGCCTGTCCGGCGGGCGCGGCGGCTCCATGCACCTGTTCGACGCCGCGCTGCGGATGCTCGGCGGTTACGGGATCGTCGGCGGCCAGATGCCACCGGCGACCGGAGCGGCTCTCGCGATCGCCCACCGCGGCGAGCCCGGACCGGACAGCGAGGCGGTGATGTGCCTGCTGGGCGACGGCACCACCAACATCGGCGCCTTCCACGAGTCTCTCAACCTCGCCGCCGTATGGCACCTGCCCATCGTCTACGTCATCGTCAACAACCACCTCGGCATGGGCACCCCGGTCGAGGCCGCCTCCGGCGAACCGTCGCTGTACCGGCGCGGCTGCGCCTACCGGATCCCCGGCGCGCGGGTGGACGGCAACGACGTGATCGCGGTCCGCGACGCCGCGCAGACCGCTCTGGAGCAGGCACGCACCGAGCACCGGCCCCGGCTTCTGGAGGCGGTCAGCCACCGGCTGCGCGGCCACTCCGTGGTCGACCCGGCCCGCTACCGCTCCGCGCAGGAGACCGAGCGGCTGCGCGAGCAGGACCCGCTGCCCGCCTTCCGGGCCCTCCTGATCGAGGACCACATCCTCGACCAGGAGGCGGCGGACCTCATCGACGAGGAATGTGAGCAGACGGTCACCGCCGCCGTCGACTTCGCCGACGCCAGCCCGCCCCCGGACGTCGCCAGACTGTTCGACCACGTGTACGCCACCGAGGTCGCCAACACCTACTTCGGCCTGCCCGGAGACAGCCCGGCCGGCTCCGAGGTCTTCACCGGCCAGCCGGGGAAGGAGTAGCCGTGGCCGCCGTCACCTACCGCCAGGCGCTGCACGACACGCTGCGGGCGGAGATGCTGCGGGACGAGAACATCCTGCTGATCGGTGAGGAGATCGGCGTCTTCGAAGGCTCCTACAAGATCACCGCCGGGCTGCTGGACGAGTTCGGGCCGCGCCGGGTTCGCGACACACCGATCTGTGAGGAGGGCTTCCTCGGCGCCGCGGTCGGCGCGGCCATGCTCGGCCTGCGGCCGGTCGTGGAGATCATGACCATCAACTTCAGCCTGCTGGCCATCGACCAGATCGTGAACCACGCCGCCAAGATGCACGCCATGTTCGGCGGCCAGGTCTCGGTGCCGATGGTGATCCGCACCCCCGGAGGCGGCGGACAGCAACTGGCCGCCACCCACTCGCAGAACCTCGAGGTCTACTACGCCCACGTCCCCGGCCTCAAGGTCGTCGCCCCCGCCACCCCTGCGGACGCCAAAGGGCTGCTGACCGCCGCCATCCGCGACGACGACCCGGTGCTCGTGCTGGAGAACCTCGCGCTGTACAACACCAAGGGCGAGATCCCCGGCGGCGAACACACACTGCCCATCGGCACCGCGCACATCGCCAAACCCGGCCGGGACCTCACCGTCGTCGCCTACTCGCGCGCCGCCGCGATCGCCCTGGACGTCGCCCACCGCCTCGAAGCGGAGGGCGTCTCGGTCGAGGTCGTCGATCTGCGCAGCCTGCGCCCCTTGGACCGGCGGACCGTGTGCGCCTCGGTCCGCAGGACCACCCGCGCTGTCATCCTCGAAGACGACTGGCTCAGCTACGGCATCGGCGCCGAGATCGCCGCGACCATCGCCGAGGGCGCCTTCGACCGCCTCGACGCACCCGTCCGCCGCGTCGCCGCCGCCGAGGTCCCCCTGCCGTACGCCAAACAGCTGGAGACCGCCGCCCTGCCCGACGCGGCAGCCCTGACCCGCGTGATCCACGAAACCCTCGACGCCACCGGTTTCACCGCCCGCCCGACCACACCCGCAGGCGGTTAGGAGGCCGCGATGCCCGAAGTCCTCATGCCCCGCCTGTCCGACACCATGGAGGAGGGCACCCTGAGCCGATGGCTCACCCACGAGGGCGCCCCGGTCCACAAGGGCGATGCCATCGCCGAGATCGAAACCGACAAGGCCGTGATGGAACTGGAGGCATACGACGAAGGGCCCCTGAGCCGCATCCTCGTCGCCGAAGGCACCACCGTGCCCATCGGAACCCCTCTCGCCGTCATCGGAACCGAATCCCAGGCCGCGCCGCACCAGGCTGCACCTGAGCAAGCCCGGCAGGCGGCCGCACCTGCCCCGACACCGCCCACCGGACCGACCGAAAGCCCCGCGCCGACCGCCCCCGCCACCGCGGAGCCGCCCACACCCGCCCGCGGTGACGAGCACGAGGTGCGCACCTCGCCACTGGCCCGCACGCTGGCCCGCCAGCACGGCATCGACATCACCACCCTCACCGGCAGCGGCCCCGGCGGGCGTATCGTCCGCGCAGACGTCGACGACGCCATCACCCGGCACGGCGGACGACCAGGCGCCATCCGGCCGCCCACCGCACCCGACCCCGAACAGTCCGCCGGACGGGCCAGGGCGCACCCGATGCCCGCCGAGGAGGCCGAGGACGATGAGGAAGTACCGCTGAGCACCGTCCGCCGGCTCACCGCACAGCGCCTGACCCAGAGCACTCAGCAGGCCCCGCACTTCTACCTGACCACCGTCACCGACGCCGAACCGCTGCTCGCCTTCCGCGCCGACATCAACGCGCAACTCGGTGAACCCGGCCCCCGCATCAGCGCCACCGACCTGCTCGTCAAAGCGTGCGCGACAACGCTGCGCACCCACCCGCAGGCCAACTCCTCCTGGGACAGCACCCGCATCCTGCGCCACCGCCGCATTCACATCGGCATCGCCGTCGCCCTCGAGGACGGACTGACCGTCCCCGTGGTCCACGACGCAGACCGCAAGACCCTGACCCAGATCGCCCGCGAGGCCCACGCCCTGGCCGACAACGCCCGCGCCGGCCGCCTGGCCTTGCAGGACCTCAGCGGCGGCACCTTCACCATCAGCAACCTGGGCACCTACGGCGTCGACCACTTCACCGCCGTCATCAACCCGCCCCAGGCCGCGATCCTCGCCGTCGGCGCCGCACAACCCCAGCCCGTCATCCGCAACGGCGAACTCGCCGTCGGCACCACCATGGCGCTGACCCTGTCCATCGACCACCGCGTCCTGGACGGCGCCACCGCCGCCGCCTTCCTCGCCGACCTCAAAACGCTCCTCGAACACCCCCTTGGCATCGTGCTGTAGCCGATGATGACGCCTGCCCGCTCACCGGTCCGGCCATCGCCTGTGCCGCCAGCCTGCGTTGCCCGCCAGCCGTGCGTCTGCGGCATCGCCGCACACCACGGGTTCAGGTACCACCCGTACAGGCAAGGAGCACGAGAGGCCGGATCACCACGGCACCCGGCTTCTGCACCGCCCGCCCTGACCAGCCAGCCTCTCCCGGACGCGCCGCGACAGACCAGCGGCAGCCAGGGCCACGGCCCGATCGTCCGCGACCGTCACCGAGTGCCGGAGGCCCGCCATGATCACCCATCCTGCGTACACCGTCGAACCGTGGTGCCTGCGCGAGAGCGCACTCGACCTGGACGTGCTGGAGCAGAGCGAGTCGGTGTTCGCGCTGGCCAACGGCCATATCGGCTGGCGCGGCAACCTGGACGAGGGCGAGCCCCACGGGCTGCCGGGTACCTACCTCGACGGCGTGTTCGAGTTCCGTCCCCTGCCGTACGCGGAAGCCGGCTACGGATACCCGGAGTCCGGACAGACGATCATCAACGTGACCAACGGCAAGGTGATACGGCTGCTGGTAGATGACGAGCCGTTCGACCTGCGCTACGGCCGACTGCACCGCCACGAGCGGGTGCTGGACTTCCGCGCCGGGGTACTGCACCGCACGGTCGAGTGGACGACCCCGTCGGGACGCACCGTGCGCATCCGCTCGTCCCGGTTGGTCTCGCTCACCCAGCGGGCGACCGCCGCGATCGCCTACGAGGTCGAGGCAGTGCACGAGGAGGTGCGAATCGTGCTCCAGTCCGAGCTGGTCGCCAACGAACAGCTTCCGAAACGGGAGGGCGATCCCCGGGTCTCCGCCTCCTTGGGAGCGGTCCTGCAGCCCGAGGAGGACTTTGCTCAGGACAGCAGGCTGCGGCTGGTACACCGCACGGCCCGCAGCGGGTTGCGCGTGGCGGCGGCAGCCGACCACTCGATCACCGGCCCACGGGGCACCACCTTCTCCGCGGAGAGCGGCCAGGATCTCAGCCGAGTGACGGTGACCTCACTGCTGCGGCCGGGCCAGCGACTGCGGGTCGAGAAGACGGTCGCCTACGGCTGGTCGGGCGCCAGGTCGCTGCCCGCCGTCCAAGATCAGGTAGATGCCGCCCTGGCCGGGGCGGCCAGCACCGGCTGGGAGGGCCTGCTCGCCGAACAGCGCGGATACCTGGACGTCTTCTGGGCACGGGCGGACGTCGAGCTGGAAGGCGACACCGAGATCCAGCAGGCCGTGCGATTCGCGCTGTTCCACGTGCTTCAGGCAGCGGCTCGCGCCGAGGAACGAGCCATCCCCGCCAAGGGCCTGACCGGCCCGGGCTACAACGGCCACTGCTTCTGGGACACCGAGACGTATGTGCTGCCGATGCTCACCTACACCGCGCCCCACACGGTGGGGCCGGCGCTGCGCTGGCGGCACACCACGCTGCCAGCCGCGCTGGGGCGGGCCCGCCAGCTCGGCCTGGCGGGGGCCGCGTTCCCCTGGCGGACCATCGACGGCGACGAGTGCTCCGCCTACTGGCCGGCCGGCACCGCGGCGTTCCACATCAACGCGGACATCGCCGATGCGGTGGTGCGCTACACCGCTGCCAGTGACGACCTCGTCTTCGAGCGGGAGGCGGGGCTGGAACTGCTGGTGCACACCGCCCGGCTGTGGCTCTCCCTCGGCCACCACGACCCGCACGGAGTGTTCCACCTGGACGGCGTCACCGGGCCGGACGAGTACAGCGCGATCGCCGACGACAACGCCTACACCAATGTGATGGCTCAGCAGAATCTGCGCGCCGCCGCGGACGCGGCCGAGCGCCACCCCGACCTGGCCGTCTCGCTGGGCGTGGACGACGAGGAGACCGCGGCCTGGCGCGATGCCGCCCGACGGATCGTGCTGCCGTTCAACAAGGAACTCGGCGTGCACGAGCAGTCCGCCGGCTTCACCTCCCACCAGGTGTGGGACTTCGCCGGTACCCCGGCGGACCGCTACCCGCTGCTGCTGCATTTCCCGTATTTCGACCTGTACCGCAAACAGGTGACCAAGCAGGCCGACCTGGTCCTGGCCATGCACTTGCGCAGCGACGCGTTCACCAGTGAGGAGAAGGCCCGCAACTTCGCCTACTACGAGCCCCTCACTGTCCGGGACTCCTCGCTGTCCGCCGGCAGTCAGGCCGTGATGGCCGCCGAGGTCGGCCAACTGCGCCTGGCATACGACTACCTCGGCGAAGCCGCGATGATGGACCTGGCCAACCTGGAGCGCAACACGCGCGACGGCCTGCATATCGCCTCACTGGCCGGGACCTGGACCGGGCTCGTAGCGGGCTTCGGCGGGATGAGACACCACGGGGACGCCCTCTCCTTCGCCCCGCGGCTGCCCGAGCAGATCAGCCGGCTGGCTTTCGCCGTGCAGTTCCGCCGGCGCTGCGTGCGGGTGGACATCTCCCACCAACAGGCCACATACACCTTGCTGGCGGGCAGCGAGCTCATGATCCACCACCATGGCAGCCCATTGAAGGTGACCAGGGACGTCCCTCTCAGCCGGCCGATCCCCGCCGTCCATGATCTGCCGGAACCGCAGCAGCCTCCCAGCCGTGGTCCGGCCCGCCGCAGACGGGCGGGAGACAACGAGTGAGTCCACACCCGGACAGCATTCGTCGCCCCCACCGACACGGAGGTCGTAGACAGGCGACATTCCGTAGCGTTCCTCGGATGACGTCAGGAGGAGGCGCTGCGGGAGTCGGCCGGCACGACTACGACGGGCAGGTGAGCGTGGTGCACGACCTCGGTGCTGGTCGATCCGAGCGTGAGGCGCCCCCAGACGCCCGAACCGCGGGTGCCGACCACCAGCAGAGAGGCGTTCTTGCTCGCGTCCAGCAGAACCTGCGCCGGGCGACCCGCCTCGGCGATGATCTCCACCTCCACGTGGGGTCCGCCGAGCTGCTTCCGTAGTTCGTGGACCGTCTCGGTCACCGCCTGCCGGGCGACGTCGTGGAGCTGTTCATAAAGCGTGGTGGCACCTCCGGGAACAGCCATCCATCCGTAGCCCGTGAAACGAGCAGGGGTGTAGTCGTAAGCACAGACTGCCCGCAAACCGGTACCGCGCAGCTGTGCCTCGAGCAGAGCGAAGAGCACGGCGCGCCGGGCGTGCGGGGAGCCGTCCGTGCCGACCACGATCGGACCAGCCGGGACGTGCGCGGGAGTGTCGGCCATCGGGAATCCTTCCGAGGTGGCTCGCGGCGGCCGGCCGGGCAGCATTCTGATCAGCGTCAGGAAGCGGCCGTCGTATCTGCCACACCGCTACCGGTGCAGCCACTGTCACACCGCACCGGCCACGGTCATGGCCGGCTGCTGAACCGCTCACCGGTGCTGGGCGCTGGGGACGAGAGCCTCGAGGGGCACCTGTGGGTCGGTGAGCCTCCTTGCGTCCACTGGCTGGGCGGTGCGGACGAGGGCCTGGAGGTGGTCGTTGACGTCCCACATATTGACGTTCATGCCTGCGAGCACCCGGTTGCCGGCGAGCCAGAAGGCGATGAACTCGCGTCCGGGTACATCACCGCGGAAGACGACCTGGTCGTAGCCGCCCGGTTCGACGTACCCGGCATACTCCATGCCCAGGTCGTACTGGTCGGTGAAGAAGTACGGCACCCTGTCGTACACCGCGTCCTGGCGGCCGAGCATCGCCTTGGCCGCGGTCTGCGGCTGGTTCAGCGCGTTGGCCCAGTGCTCGACGCGGATGTGCTTGCCCAGCAGCGGGTGAAAGGCGTTGGCGACGTCACCGGCGGCGTAGATGTCCGGGTAGGAGGTGCGTAGCCGTTCGTCGACGCGAATGCCGTTGTCGACCTCAAGGCCCGCCTCCTGCGCCAGCCCGATGTTCGGCGTGATGCCGACCCCGACGATGACCACGTCGGCGTCGATGCGGGTGCCATCGGACAGCCGTACCCCGTCCGCCGCGCCGCCGTTGCCGGTGATCTCGGCGAGCTGTGCACCGAACCGCAGGTCCACGCCGTGGTCGCGGTGCAGGTCGGCGAAGACCTGGGCGACCTCGCGGCCGAGGACCCGCAGCAGCGGCAGCTCGGCCATCTCCAGCACGGTGACCTCCACACCAGCCGCGCGGGCGGCGGCAGTGGTCTCCAGACCGATCCACCCCGCGCCGACGACCACTGCCCGTGAGGCGGACTGGAACGCTTCCTTGATCTGGTCGCTGTCCTCGACCCGCCGCAGGTACAGCACCCGCTCCAGCTCCGCACCCGGGACAGGCAGGCGGCGCGGCGAGGATCCGGTGGTCAGCAGCAGCTTGCCGTAGCCGACCCGGCTGCCGTCGGCGAGTGTCACCTCGCGCGCGGCCGGATCGACGGCGGTGACCGCGATGCCGAGCCTCAGGTCCACGCTGTGTTCGGAGTACCACTGCGGCGGATGGACGTAGATCTGCTCCCGCGCGTCCTTGCCCATCAGGTAGCCCTTGGACAACGGCGGCCGTTCGTAGGGCCGTTCGCTTTCGTCCCCGATCAGAACCAGCGGGCCGTCGAAGCCCTCATCACGCAGGGCCTGGGCGGCCTTGGCCCCGGCCAGGCTGGCCCCGACGATCACACACGCGTCGTTCGCGGACATCGTCAGTTCCCTTCCCGGGTTGCGGGACATCTCCGCAACGTTTCGGCGAGCTGCTCGGAGAGCTGCTCCCAACTGGCGTCGAACTTCGACACGCCCTCGTCCTCAAGGGTCTGCACGAGGTCGCCATAGTCCACGCCGACGGCCCGCAGCCCGGCGAGAACCTGCTCAGCGTCGTCGTAGTGGGCGCGGACCGAGTCGACCGGTATACGGCCGTGGTCGGCAACCGCGCGCAAGGTGGCCTCCGGCATGGTGTTGACCACGCCGGGTGCGACCAGTTCGGTCACGTAGCGCGTGTCGGGGTAGGCGGGATCCTTGACGGAGGTCGAAGCCCACAGCGGACGCTGCGGATGGGCCCCCGCCCCCCGAAGGGCGTGCCAGCGAGGTGAGGAGAGAACCCGCTCGTAGTGCTGGTAAGCCAGCCGCGCATTGGCGATCGCCAAACGGCCCCGCAGCTCGACCGCCTGCGCTGTGCCGATCTTGTCCAGGCGGGCGTCCGCTTCGGCGTCGACGCGGGAGACGAAGAACGAAGCCACCGAGCCGATGCCGGAGAGTTCCCGGCCCGCATCGCGGGCCCGTTCCATCCCGTCGAGGAAGGCATCCACGACCTCGTCATAGCGGGCTAGAGAGAAGATCAACGTGACGTTGATGCTGATGCCCTCGGCCAGACACGCGGCGATCGCCTGCAGGCCCTGCCGGGCGGCCGGGATCTTCACGAACAGGTTGGGCCGGTCGACCAGCCACCACAGCGCCCGCGCCTCAGCGATCGTCGCCTCCGTGTCGTGCGCGAGCCGGGGATCGACCTCGATGGAGACCCGCCCGTCGACACCGTCCGTCACGTCGTAGACCGGGCGCAGCACGTCACACGCCCACCGGACATCGGTGGTGGTCAGCGCCCGCAGCGCCTCACCGACCCCGACTCCGCGGGCGGCCAGGTCACGGATCTGTTCGTCGTATGCGTCGCCGCTCGTGATGGCCTTGGCGAAGATCGTCGGATTGGTGGTCACCCCCACCACCCGGTCCCGCGCGACCAGGTCCGCCAGGCTCCCGGACACCAGCCGCTCCCGGCTGAGATCGTCCAGCCAGATCGACACTCCGGCATCGTTCAGTGTGTTCAACGGATTCATGACGCTGCCGCTCCTCCCGCGCGCCAAGCGGACGGGCTTGCTGCTGTTCATCCGCGGCCCGCACCAGAGCCTGCCTGTCACTCCATCGTCTCTGGAGGGCCAGCGGCCCGCATCCGCATACCGGGCCAGGCCGACCGTGTGTCGGCCTGGCCGCATGGTTCACCAACGCCGTATGCCTCCATCCTCGTGATTCTCAGTGAAGTTGCAGGCCAAGCCATCTCGCCTCGTCAGGGCACTTCACCGGCGCCGTAGGGGGCATAGAGGTCGAGCAGTCGCACCCGGGCGGACCTGAGCCGGCTTCCGATCACCTCGGCGACGTAGGTCCACAGCTCGTGCCGCAGCTCCGGGTTCTTCCCGCACAGCTCACGGACCACCGTCGCGTCGAATTCGTAGGCCCGGACCGGGCTGGTGGCCTGGGCTCCCAGATACCAGTGATGGGGAGGGACCAGCCAGGACCAGCCCAGCAGTTCCCCGACGCCGAGTCTCTCGATGACCGCTGCAGGGCGGCCGGGCACGCGAACGTCGAGGGCGACGGTGCCCGTGCGAATGATCCAGAAGCGGTCGGCCTTGCCGCCCTCGTCGAAGATGCGCTCGTCGACGTCGAACCACACGTCACGAGCGAGCGACATGAGCTGATCGCGATGCTCTTTGGCCAGGGCGCCAAAAACGCCGGTCCTTGCGACCACGATCCCTCTCCCTTCTCCGGAAGTGGAGGCGGGTTTTGTGAGCACGACGACCACACATCTGCGGGCGGGTCTGCTGCGCATCGGTCTAGCACAAGGGACCGCTCATCAGTTCTGGGTAGCGCACCACCCGAATTTCGCGGGCCAGTCCTGCAGGGCTTCCCCGCCGCCGAAGCGTCGGTGTTCTGCCGCGGGCCGCGTAGGCGGAGTGTGCCGATCCAGCCGCCCAGTGCCGTTCCAGCCACCCAGACGCGCCAGCCGCCCAGACGCGCGCCACCACCTCGGCCATGCCGAGTGGCAACCCGGTACTCCGAGCCCAGCTCATTACTCCATGATCGTCGCAAATCGGCAGGGCGCAACTCGAGCCGGCGTCTCCTCTCGGCGACGGTGCGGGCGCACCACATGTTCGCCACCGGCGGTGTCCTGCTGCCGTTCTTCTCTTTCATGTCCTACCTCATCGCGGTCCCGGCCGGCGTGAAGTTCTTCGACTGGATCGGCACCATGTGGAAGGGTTCGCTGAGTTTCGGGACTCCGATGCTGTGGGCGACGGGCTTCATGGTCACCTTTCTGTTCGGGGGTCTGACGGGTGTCCTGCTGGCTTCGCCGCCCATGGACTTCCACGTCACGGATTCCTATTTCGTCGTCGCTCACTTCCACTACGTCGTCTTCGGCAACCGCCGTCTTCGCCATGTTCTCCGGCTTCCATTTCTGGTGGCCGAAGATGACTGGGCGCGGAAGGCATGCCGCGCCGGTACGCAGCGAGCCCTCACGCCTGTGTCCATGCCCCGGCGCATGCAGGCAGGAACAGCCCGCGAAAAGGCCAGTGATCACATGAACAGAGTGCGGTATCCGCCGTTGCGGGGCCGAAAGGGCTGAAGGAAGCTGGTGGTGTGTTCCGCAGGCGTTTGCCATCCCGCACAGCCGACGCGCCACTTCCACGCTCCGAGAGCGCGCTTGAGCCACTTCCCAGAAGCGCGATCAGAGCTCCGATGGCCTATGTAGTCGCGCTGACGGTCCCGATCGTGGCACTGGAAATGATCATCGATGACCGTACGGTGCGGCTCACCCCCCTCCTGATCCTGCTGCCGGCCTTCCCGGCGGCGATCGGCACGGTGCGGCAGACCATCTACGCCGTCGGCTGGGTGTTGATCGTCATCACTGGCGTAATGCTCTACAGGCCACTCCCCTCGTGGTACGACTACATGATCATCATGGCGTTGGCCGCAACCCTTGGCGTGCTGAGTGTCCTGACCTGCCACTTGCGGATCCGGCGCGAACGGGATCTCCGCCGCGTCCGTTCCACGGCTGTCGCCCTGCAACGGCAGGTGCTGCGCCCGCTTCCTGTCCTGACCGACCGGGTGATCGTTGACGGCGTGTACCTGCCAGTGGAACAGGACCGGCTGGTAGGAGGAGACATCTACGAGGCGGTGGCCTCGCCGTACGGCACCCGCCTGCTCTTCGGCGATGTCCAGGGCAAGGGCCTGCCTGCCATCGGAGCCGCCTTCGCCGCGCTCGGAGCGTTCCGCGAGGCCGCCTTGCGCGAGCCGACACTGACTGCGCTCGTGGACGACCTGGAAAGGGCCGTCGTCCGCCACAATGCTGTCGCCCAGCAGAGCGGCGAACCTGAACGGTTCGTCACCGCCCTCATCCTGGGCATCGACGCCTCGACGGACGCGCAGGCGGTCAACTGCGGCCACCCGCCGCCCTACCTGCTGGACACGGAAGGGGTGACGCCTATGCGTCTGGGCGACCCCGGCGTGCCCCTTGGTCTTGCGGACCTCGCTCCGAAACCCCGGACTGTCGTATGGTTCCCGTTTCCGCCTGGGGTCACTCTTCTTGCCTGCAGCGACGGCGTCACCGAGGCACGCAGCGTCACCGGCGCCTTCTATCCCCTCGAAGAGCGCCTGCGGGCCTGGGCGGACGTCTCCCCGTGGGCAGTTGCCGACAGATTGACCAAGGACTTGAACCAACACACCGCGGGTGAACAGCGGGACGACATCACGGCGCTCGTAGTCCGCCGAGCCTCCTGAACAGGCGCTTCCAAGAGAGGGACCACACCCCTTGGGCCTCACCCTCAGTGAGCACCCGCGAGCCGACGGAGCCTGTGAGCGGTGAGGGGCCAAGCCCCCGTAGGGCCCGGGATCCCAACCGCTGATCGGCTCCTGTTGGCGTTCCTGCACAGCGAGGGAGAGGCTGGAGAAGGCTCAGCAAACCAACCGGCTTGGAGGTGCCATGTACAGCAAGATCACCATCGCCGGCCATCCGATTCACCCGATGCTCGTCGCCTTCCCCATCGCCTGCTACACCGGCACGCTGGTGGGTTTCGCCGTCTATGCGGCCAGTGGGCAACAGTTCTGGCTCAACCTGGCCATCGCCCTCAACGTCGCAGGGGTTGGTACAGCACTGCTGGCAGCCCTGCCCGGTATCGCTGATCTGGTGTTCGGCATCCCCCGCCGGTCGGCGGCAAAGACCGTCGGCATCGCCCACGGCATTCTCAATGTCGCGGCGCTTGGCCTCTTCGGCGCGAGCCTTGCCGTCTACGCCACCCATTGGGATGGGCCGGCGACTGGCGTCACTCCCGGGCTGGCACTGTCCTCAGCCGGACTCGCCTGCACGCTCGGGGCCGGTTTCCTGGGCTGGACGCTGGTCCAGGACTACCACGTCGGCATCCGGCTCACCCGCCTCCAGGAAAGCGATGAAGAGGCGGTGCAGAGCTCCGAACTGATCCACCTGCATCGCGGCTCCCACGCGGCTTGAACGGCTGGCCCAGGTATGACGCGGCCGGAGCTGTCGACCGGCCGTTCCACCGCCCCCGACCCACGACTGACCGGCCTCCTCCTCGAGCAGGACGCCACAGATGACGGAAAAGGGCCTTTAGGTGACACCTGCACCGCCCCGTTCGGGTTCTCCATCGTCGGCACCGGACGTGCCCAGGAGCCGGCCGACAGGTCCGCCTGATATGTCAGACGTGCGGGGCGGCCAGCCGGCGCGCGTGGACGGGTACACAGAACTGCGAGACTATGCGGTGATCGGGGACGGCCGCTGCGTCGCGCTCATCGCCCGGGACGGCGCGGTGGACTGGCTGGCCTGGCCGGACCTTGACTCACCGACCCTGTTCGCCGCCGTGCTCGACCACGCCCGGGGAGGACGGTTCCTCCTCCGGCCGGAGGGGTCCTACACCGCCTCCCGCCGCTACCTGCCTGGCACCAACGTGCTGGAGACCACGTTCACCACCACAGACGGCACGGTTCGGGTCACCGACGCACTGACCCTTCCCGACACCAGCTCCCTGGCTCCTGCCCGGGAGCTGGTCCGGCGGATCGAGGGCCTGGCGGGAAGCGTCCCCATGCGCTGGAGTGTCCAGCCGCGCTTCGGCTACGGCTCCCGTGCACCGCATCTGACGTATCGCGCGGGCGTTCACGTCGTCACGTCGGGACCTGAGGCCGTCGCCGTCTGCGCCTGGAACGCGGGAGAGCCGCAGCCCGATCCCGATGCCGTCGTATCCCGCTTCCGTGCCGATGTGGGCACCCGGGCCGTGCTCGCGCTGTCTTACGCGCACCGGGAACCGCTGGTACTCCCCACACGAGCCGACTGCGAGGCCCGTCTGGACCGCACCATCGCCACTTGGCGACAGTGGGCGGGCAGCCGCACCTACGCGGGCCCCTGGCGCGAGGCGGTGCTGCGCAGCGCCCTCGCTCTCAAACTCCTTGTCTTCGCTCCCTCCGGCGCGGTCGCAGCCGCGGCGACCTGCTCGTTGCCCGAGGAACTCGGCGGGGAACGCAACTGGGACTACCGCTTCAGCTGGATCCGCGACTCCGCCTTCACCCTGAACGCCTTCCTGAAGCTGGCTTGCGCACCGGAAGCGACCGGCTACTTCTGGTGGCTCATGCACGCCTCCCAGCTCACCCACCCCCGTCTGCGCGTCCTCTACCGCCTCGACGGCGGCGCCCGCGCCCCCGAGAAGACGCTTGCACTCTCGGGCTACCGCGGCTCGACGCCCGTACGCATCGGCAACGCCGCTGCCGACCAGCTCCAGCTGGACACGTACGGAGAGCTTCTGCAGACCGCGTGGCTGTACACCACGGCAGGCCATCGGCTCGACGCCGACATCGCCCGCCGGCTGGCCCAGACCGCCGATTTCGTCTGCTCAACCTGGCAGCAGCCCGACACGGGCATCTGGGAGGTCCGCAGCGCTCCCGGGCACTTCACCCAGTCCAAGATGATGTGCTGGGTCGCCCTCGACCGCGCCCTCGACCTAGCCGAGCGGCGGCTGATCCCCGACCGGCGCGCATCTCGCTGGCGGCGCGAACGGCAGGCCATCGCCGAGTTCATCGACGACCGCTGCTTCAGCCTCCGACTGAACAGTTACGTGCGCTCCGCCGACAGTGACGAGCTGGACGCCGGCCTCCTGCTCGGGCTGCTCCACGGCTACCGGTCGCCCGGCGACCCGCGCATGCGCGGCACCGTCGCCGCCATCCAGCAAGCATTGCAGAACGGTCCCTACGTCAGCCGCTACCTCGGCGCCGACGGAGTTACCGGCAGCGAGGGCGCCTTCCTCGCTTGCTCCTTCTGGCTCGCCGAAGCCCTCGCCCTTTGCGGCCGTGCCGACGAAGCCGCCGTCCTTATGGACCAACTTGTGGCCCTCGCCAACGACGTCGGTCTCTACAGCGAGGAGATCGACCCGACCACCGGCGAATTCCTCGGCAACCTGCCCCAGGGCTTGTCCCACCTCGCCTTGATCAGCGCCGCCTGCGCAATCGGGGAGGCCACCAGATGAGCGTCTGGGCCGCACTGGCGGGCGGGCTCGTCGGCACCCTGGTCCTGACCACCGGACTGCGCGCGGCCAATGCCCTGAGCCTCACCCGCATCGATCTGCCGTTCCTGCTGGGGACCGCTTTCACCAGTGACCGGACCCGCGCCAAGGCCCTCGGCTACGGCGCGCACTTCATCAACGGGCTGGTGTTTGCCCTGCTCTACTACGCGGTCTTCGCCGCCATCGGGTACAGCAGCTGGTGGCTGGGATGCGTCTTCGGCCTCGTCCACGGACTGTTCGCCACCACCGCTCTCGTCAACATCCTGCTGCCACTCGTCCACCCGCGCATGGGCCAACCCGAAACCAGCGCCCCCCATGTCGCACTGCTCGAACCACCCGGCTTCCTGATGCTCAACTACGGGCCCGGCACACCCGCCGTCACCCTCACGGCACACCTCGCCTACGGCACCATCGTCGGAGGGTTCCTTGCATGGCCAGGCTGACCATCCGCGGCCCTGCCGCCATGGGTCTGCGGCGCATCCCCAGCCAGCACGACACCGTCCGGGTAGCGTGGAAACCGGACCGGGAAGAATCCCAGAAAAAGCTCTCGTATCGGGTCGAAGGCGGAAGGGGGCCGTATGGCTTACCCACATGGAGCGGCGTCCTCCGGTCGGCAGCCTGTGCAGCTCCCTGCGAATTCCGAGTCGGCCGGTAGCGGATCGGATGGGCCCGGCCCCCGGCTGGCCTCGGTCGTGGTGTTTGTCCACGACCACGACACATCGGCCGACTTTTACGCGGAGCTGCTGAAAATGGAGGTCACCGTACGCACCGCCAGCGCCGCGCTGCTCGTGAGCCGCAACGGCTTCCAGGTGTATCTACGCTCCGTGGGCCCGAATGCCCTGCATCCCGTGGGCCACGTGGGCGCCCAGTACGTGATCTGGACGGCGGACGGCCCCGAAGACTTCCAGCGGTGCGAGAGCGTACTCAGGGCCCGCTCCGACCGTTTCGACACCAGGGAAGGTGAGGGGTTCACCCTCATCGAAGGCCGGGATCCCAGTGGCCTGCCGGTCCTGGTGGCCTATCCCGGACCGGACGAAGTGGCGCGACTGGAGATCATTTCGCGTTACTACGTGTGACGGCGGAAGAAGCGGAGATTCACCAGGAGGTCCCCCAATGACACACAAGCCAACGGTGCGCGTCCGCCGCGTCTACGACGCACCGGCGCAGACCGACGGCACCAGAGTGCTGGTCGACCGCATCTGGCCCCGGGGCATGACGAAGGAGAAGGCCCACCTCGACGAGTGGTGCCAGCAGATCGCACCCTCCGTAGAGCTACGGAAGTGGTACATCCGCAACCCCGGTCGCTTCGCGGAGTTCAGCCACCGTTACCAGGCCGAACTCCAAGGTCCCGAACGCGCGGACGCGCTGGCGCACCTGCGTGATCTGGCAGAAGATCGAACCCTGACACTGCTCACCGCAACCAAACATCCCGAGACAAGTAAAGCCGAGGTGCTTGCCGGGCTTCTCCGATGCTGACAGCACAGGAGAAGCGCAACCGCACTCTTGCAGCAGGCCCTCAGGGCTCTGCGAGGCGATACGGCGCAGGCACAGACGCACCGCCCATCTGTACGTCTCTCGGGTAGCGCCCCGACGCCGCGACCCCAGGGCCCGAGGAAGGGTTGGGACCTTGCTGGCAGGTTCTTCGCAGCGGCTCCGGTCGCCGCCTCTCCTCGGAAGGAAATGCCAGGCAGACGGTACATCTGAGGGAGGTCCTGGATGGCCACCACGACGAACTTGCTGAGTCTGCTCTCGCCCGCGGACCGCGACCGCTTGCTGAAGTTCGCGGCCGACGTGTCTTTCCCCGCAGGCGCCCGCATCTTCGAGGAGGGCAGCAGGGCCGACCGATTCTGGGTCGTCCTCACCGGATTGGTTGCTCTCGACGTACACGTCCCTGGTCGCCGGGCAGCGACTGTCGACGCCATCGGCCAAGGCGAACTGCTCGGCTGGTCGTGGCTGGTCCCGCCGCACACGTGGCAGCTGGGCGCCGAGGCGCATGGCCCGGTACACGCCCTGGAATTCGACGCGTCAGCGGTGCGCACGCTGATCGACGAGGAGCCGGTCCTTGGGCTGGCGATCACACGTTGCGTCGCTACCGTGGTCGGCAACCGACTTCAGTCCACCCGGACCCGCCTGCTGGATCTCTACGGACCAGCCGGCAGTGGACCGAAGCTCTGACCGGAGACTCGGTGTGCCACCACAGACGCCACAGGAACTCACTCAGCACTCCGGCGCATGCAGAGCGACAATGGAACGAGTCGGCTTCGCGGGATGTTCATCGCATCTTGAGGGCGCATATGAACGAGCGACTCACGCAGATGCACGGGCCCCCCGCCCGTCGTGGGGATGGTCGGCGAGAGCCTGGTACCCGTCACGGACGAGGCCGAGTGGGCGGCCGTGTCTCCGCGGCAGATCGGCCCCGAGGACTGGCAACGGTTCGAGGGATACATAAGTGAGATCTTCGGGGCGCTGGGCCTGGCCATTGGGTCAGAGGCTACCGCGGACACCCCCCGCCGCTTCCTACGTGCCCTCTTCGACGCCACCAGCGGATACGAAGGCGACGAGAAGTTGGTCACCGCCTTCGAAACCGAATGCCACGGAGGGTCGGACTGCCGGATCAGCCAGATCGTCGAGGGACCGATCCCGTTCTTCGCTCTCTGTGAGCACCACGCTTTGCCGTTCTTCGGCAAGGCGTACATCGGGTACATCGCCCACGAGCACATCCTCGGTCTGTCCAAGCTGACCAGGCTGGTGCGGCTGTTCGCCCGCCGCTTCTCGGTACAGGAGCGCATCGGCCGCCAGCTCGCCGAATCGCTGCAGCAGATCCTGCTGCCACAGCGCGAGCAGGGACAACACCTTCACAAGCTCGAGTGCCACGTCATACAGGTGGGCGCGGGCGCGGTGCCGCGCGGGGTCCTCACCAGCGAGTACGGCGTCGGAACACCTGTTCAGGCGTGGGCGGATGACGGCAAGCTGTCCGGCCAGGACGGCCAGGGCTGTCTCCACGAGGTTGAGCGCGCGGAAGACCATCCGGCCGAGGCCGATCGGGATCGTCACGCCCGGAGCCCGACACTTCAACGGCGCGTCCAGGAAGGAGATCGCAAGCACCATCCCGAGCCAGAGAAAGGTGACGGCGACTGCTACAGCCGCCGACGTCGCATTCATTAACCGACCAGCTGGGGAACCGGTGTGCCGACCCGCAGAATCCGACGCGGTCAGAGGCTCGCTGTACCGGGTCAGGTGTCGCTCAGCCATTCCGCGAGTACGGCCGCCTGGCTGTGATCCACGTCCTTAGTGGCAGTGAGGAGCGTGAGCTTGTCGTGGGCGGCGAGGTCACGCAGATGCTCGGCGGCCTGCCGGTGTCCGTCATCCTTCAACTCGGAGAGGTAGCGGCGGCGGAACTCAGCGAACCGGCTGGGCTCGTGGCCGTACCAGCGGCGCAGGTCGGTCGATGGGGCGACATCGCGCAGCCACTCGTCCAGGTGTGCGTCGTCCTTGCGCATACCCCGTGGCCAGACACGGTCGACAAGGACCCGCTTGCCGTCTTTGGGTGAGGCCTCTTCGTAAACTCGGCGGTAGGTGATCTGCTCGGCCATGACGGCACCTTCCAGATCGATCAGTCGTCCGGCCCTCAACCGTGAGCGGCCGGTGCCTGCCCCGCCCAGGGGTGTTGCCGGCTCACCCAGCTTATCGGGGGGAGGCGCCCTTCGCCGAGGGGCGAGCCGGCCGGGCTGTTCCGCGGCCGTTGGACAGACGGTGTGAGGCCGCCTGCGTCAAGCGCACTCAGCCATTTCGGCAGGTCAGCGGACTCTTCCCCGCGGCTTCAGGCGTGTCGGCGGCAGCTCGGGGGCCGGCAGCGGATCCCCGTCGTACCCCTTCACTTCCCCGAACCGTGTCCCTTCCATCCAGTCCCGGCGGGCCTGTGCGATCTCCTCCTGCGACCGTCCGATCCAGTTCCAGAACATGATGAGTTCCTCCTCGAACGGCTCACCGCCGAGCAGCATCAGACCGGCGTCCGACTCGGCGCGCAGCGGGAGTTCGGCGCGGCCGCAGCCGAGGTAGAGCATGGAGCCCGGCAGGACTGGGACGCCGTCGACGTGGGCCTCGCCGGACATGGCGAGGACGGCGTACTCGAAGTCGGCTTCGAGGGGGAGGCGGAGGTCGGCGCCCTGGGTGAGGGCCAGGTCGGCGCCGACGATGGGGGTGTAGGTGGTGCCGGGGGACGTGGCGCCGTCCAGGCTGCCGAGGATCAGGGTGGCCCTCAGGCCCGGTGCCGTGACCACGGGCAGGTCGGCGTGGTGCTCGAAGTGCGGGTCGCTGTGGCGGTGGCTGTCGGGGAGCGCCACCCAGAGCTGGGCGCCGTGCAGGAAGCGGGCATGCTCGCGGGGGCTCTCCTCGGAGTGGCTGATCGCCCGGCCGGAGGTCATCAGGCCCAGTTCCCGCGGGCGGATCAGCTGGAGGCTGCCGGTGGAGTCGCGGTGCAGCACCTCGCCCTCGTGCAGCCAGCTCACGGTCTGCAGGCCCATGTGGGGATGCGGGGGCACCTGCATGCCGGGCTCGTCGGCGATGTCGTCGGGGCCGTAGTGGTCGACGAAGCACCAGGCGCCGATCATGCGCCGGCCGAGGTTCGGCAGCAGCCGCCGTACCTCGGTGGACTCGCCGAGCCGGACGTGCCGGGGGCTGAGGAGTTCCCGCACCGGTTCGGCGACCACGAAACCCCGCCCGCCGCACACGGAGGGGACCGCCTCGCGCTCAAGGTTGCTCATGCCGGACAACCTAGCCGCGGGGCGTGCGATGCGTCAGTCCGTCGCAGCGGGATCGGCCCGATCGGGGGCGAGACGCCCTCCGGATGCCTCGCCGGCAGGGGCAGTGGAATAGCGGATCGCTTCCGTCCGTTGCGGGCCTTCGAGGAGGTCACGAGTGGACACCACGTACTACGACCACGGAACGCCCGCCGAGCGCTGGGAGCGCGCCGGGATGTTCTTCGACGCCAAGGACTACGCCGCCGCCGCGCGTGTCCTGGAGGGGCTGGTCGAGGAGGTGCCGGAGCAGACCGGGCCGCGGCTGCTGCTGGCCCGCGCCTACTACCACTCTGCCCAACTGCGCCGCGCGGAGGCGGAGCTGAGGACCATCGTCGAGCGTGACCCGGTGGAGCACTACGCCCGGCTGATGCTCGGCCGGACCCTCCAGCGGCAGGGGCGGCACCAGGAGGCCGCGTCCCATCTGCGGATCGCCTCGGCGTTCGAGGGGCGGTTCGATGAGGACTGACGGGGATTGACGGAGACTGACCAAGGGTGATGTGGGCTGACCGAGACCGACGTGCCTGGGCAGGGCCGGGGCGGGTTCCTCGTCACAGGTCTTGGTCAGGGACCTGTGACGAGGAACGCCGGGGGCGGACGACCGGACGTCGGCGGTCCGCCCAGGGACAGTGCCCGGCTCCCCCCTGTGGAGCCGGGCACCGGTGTCGGAGGGGTCGGTCCGGCCTAGTCGGTTGGGGCTGAGGCCCGCCGGGTCCGCCGGTGGGCGAGCTCGCCGAGCAGGATGTCGACGGCGAGGAACGCGGCCAGCGGGATGCCGAGCAGGGGCATGAAGTAGCCGAGGACGGCAATCGCGGCGAGGGCGGGGACGACGACGTACGGCGGGACCTGCTGCCAGGCGCCGCGCGGGACGGGGCGGCCGAAGGCCCGGCCGCGGCCGCGCTGCCACCACATGCGGTAGCCCCAGAGGATCAGCAGGATCAGGGCGGCGGCCAGCAGCATCAGCGCCAGCTGGTTGGGCAGGCCGAAGAGGGTGCCGGTGTGCAGGTCGATGCCCCAGCGGGTGAGCTTGGCGAGCACGGGGTAGTCGGCGAAGCGCAGCACCTCGGTGACCTCGCCGGTGGCCGGGTCGACGGCCACGGCATCCTGCTCGGTGGGCCAGGAACGCCCCACCTGCTTGACGACGTACGCGGACCCGGCGTCGGCGGGCGGGACGATCTCCACGGGGTCGCCGAGGTCCTTCGCGCGTGCGGCCGCGAGGACCTGATCGAGCCCCACGCCGTGGGCGGCATCGCCCGCCGCCCCGCCGGCGGTGTCGTGGCCGGCGTGCTCTCCGCTCGCCGTCGCGGACACCGAGGGGGTCTCCTGGCCGAGGGCGGCACGCAGCTCGCCGATGGAGGCACCGGCGTACGTGGACCAGGTCAGTCCGGTCGCCGAGAGGAAGACGAATCCGGCGGCGGTCCACAGGCCGAGGCTGCCGTGCAGGGCGAGCGTGCGGCGCCGGCCGGTGGTGCCGCGTACCTTGCGCAGGGCGCGGCGCCGGAAGAGCCACAGCACGACGCCGCCGCACGCGACGACCCACAGCCAGCTGGCGGCCAACTCGCTGCAGAGGCGGCCGGTCTCGCCCAGGTGCAGGTCGCGGTGGAGCTCGGAGATCCAGGTGCGCAGGGGCAGCGCGCCGGTGGAGCCGTACTGTTCGAGGGCGCCGCGCACCTCGGCGGTGTACGGGTCGACGAACACGGCGAGGGTGTGGTCGGGGTCCACGCCCGGTACGCCGGACAGCAGCACCCTGGTCGTCGCGTCGGCCTCGGGCGAGGGGCGTACGGCGGAGACGGTGCCCTCGGGGTGCGCCTCGCGGGCGGCGGCCACCTGCTCGGACACGGGCAGCTTGCGGTCGCCGACGGGGACGGTCAGCTCATGGTCGTAGACGATCTTCTCGGCCTGGAAGGAGGCCGCGTACAGCAGACCGGTGAGGGCGGCGACGAGCAGGAAGGGTGCCACCAGGACGCCCGCGTAGAAGTGCAGGCGCAGCAGCAGCGGGCGCAGGGCGGCCCAGCCGCTTCGTCGCGGTGGCGTGGCGGCGGTTCGGGGAGCCTCGTCCTCGGTGATCGGGGCGGTGGTCATCGGTGGGGGCCTCCGTGGCGTGTGTCCGGCCTGGCGATGCGGTAGCGATGCAGTAGTCGGGGCGGAGGGGCGTGGAGTTCCCGCGCAGTGCGAGTGACCTGTGCCACGTGGGGCGGTGGGGGTTCGGTCGGGGCATGGCATGCTGGCGCGATGGGACACGCCGAACGTCAGGGAACGATCGCCGCCCAGGTGGAGGAACTTCTCGCCGTCCCCGGCCCGTTGACGATCGTCGCCGCCGGTGATCCGGTGCTGCGGCGCGGCGCCGAGCCGTTCGACGGGCAGCTGGATCCCGGTCTGCTGGCCCGTTTCGTCGAGGCGCTGCGCCTCACCATGCACGAGGCGCCGGGGGTGGGGCTGGCCGCGCCGCAGGTGGGCGTTCCGCTGCGGATCGCGGTGATGGAGGATCCGGCTCCGGTCCCGGAGGAGGTGCGCCGGGCGCGGGGGCGGACGCCGCAGCCGTTCCGGGTGCTGATCAATCCGGCGTACGAGCCGGCCGGCCCGGAACGGGTCGCGTTCTACGAGGGCTGTCTGAGCGTGCCCGGCTATCAGGCGGTGGTCGCGCGTCCGGCCGCGGTGCGGCTGAGGGGGCAGGACGAGCACGGCCGGTCCTTCGACGAGGTCTTCACCGGCTGGCCTGCACGGATCGTGCAGCACGAGACGGACCACCTCGACGGCATCCTCTACCTCGACCGTGCCGAACTGCGCTCGCTGGCCTCGCAGCAGGCGCTGGCGGAACGCTGGTCGCAGCCGACTGCCGAGGAGGCGGCGCGGGCCCTGGGGTTCGAACTGCCGTAGTCCGGAGGTCTGCAGACGGCCCGCCGGTGTCGCCCGCCCGTGTCGCCCGCCGGCGGTCCGGTGACTGCGACTGCGAAGGCCTCTGAAACGGCGGGGCGCGCGGAAGAACTCTGCCGACCGGGGCCCGCGGAAAAATTCGGCTGCGCCCGGCCCACCGCCCCGGTTACCTTGGCCGCATGTCTACGCCCCGAATTTCTTAGCTGAGGACCCGCTTTCACGTCACCCGTGTGTCCTCTTGCTTGTTCGGAGCGTCGTCTCATGATCACCGTTCGTGATGTCGACGTGCGCGTGGGCGCGCGTCTGCTGCTGTCCGGCGTTTCCTTCCACGTCTCCCCCGGCGACCGCGTCGGCCTGGTGGGACGCAACGGCGCCGGCAAGACCACCTTGCTGAACGTCCTGGCCGGGGCCCTGCGGCCCGCCTCCGGGACCGTCACGCGCGTCGGCGGCATCGGTCACCTGCCGCAGGACTCCCGTGCCGCGGACCAGTCGGTCACCGTCGCCGAGCGCATCCTGTCCGCGCGCGGACTCGACCGTGCCGTACGGGCGTTGCGCCGGGCCGAGGAGGCGATGGCGGACGGCACCGAGCGGTCGATGAAGGCGTATGTGCGCGCCGAGGCCGACTTCCAGGCGCGCGGCGGGTATGCGGCGGAGGCCGAGGCCGCCCGGGTCGCGGCCGGTGTCGGACTGTCGTCAGCGCTGATGGAGCGGCAGCTCGCCGCGCTCTCCGGCGGTCAGCGCCGGCGGGTGGAACTGGCCCGGATCCTGTTCGCGGGCCACGACACGCTGCTGCTGGACGAGCCGGCCAACCACCTGGACACGGACGCGGTCGACTGGCTGCGCGGCTTTCTGACGAGCTTCCGGGGCGGGCTGGTGATGATCAGTCACGACACATCCCTGCTCGCCGACACGGTGAACCGGGTCTTCCATCTCGATCCGCAGCGCGCCGCGCTGGACGTCCACAACACCGGCTGGGACACGTATCTGGCCCGGCAGGAGGCGGACGAGCGGCGGCGCAGGCGGGAGCGGGCCAACGCCGAGCGCAAGGCGGCCTCGCTGCACGCCCAGGCGGACCGGATGCGGGCCCGGGTGTCGACCGCGGTGGCCGCGCGCAACATGGCCCGCCGCGCCGACCGTCTGCTGGCCGAGCTGGAACCGGAGCGGCGCAAGGAGCGGACGGCGCGGATCCGGCTGCCCGAGCCGGCGCCCTGCGGGCGGATCCCGCTCGGTGCGGTGAGCCTCGCCAAGGCGTACGGCGGGCAGCGGGTCCTGCGCGGTGTCGATCTGGCCGTGGACCGGGGCAGCCGGCTGGTGGTGCTGGGGCCCAACGGGGCCGGTAAGACGACCCTGTTGCGCATCCTGGCGGGCCGCGACCTGCCGGACGAGGGCAGGGTGGTGCACGGGCACGGGCTGCGGCTGGGCTACTTCGCCCAGGAGCACGACACCCTGCGCCCCGACCTGACCGTGCGCCGGCAGCTGGCGTCGGTGGCTCCGCATCTGACGGACGGTGAAGTGCGGGGCGTGCTGGGGTCGTTCCTGTTCTCGGGCGACGACGCGGACAAGCCGGTCGGCGTGCTCTCCGGCGGCGAGAAGACCCGGCTCGCGCTGGCCGGGCTGGTGCACTCGGGGGCGAACGTGCTGCTGCTCGACGAGCCCACGAACAACCTCGATCCGGCGTCCCGGGAAGAGGTGCTGGCGGCGGTGGGCACCTATCCGGGCGCGATCGTCATGGTGACCCACGACGAGGGGGCCGTCACGGCCCTGCGCCCCGACCGGGTACTGCTGCTGCCGGAGGCGGAGGAGGACCTGTGGAGCGAGGACTACCTGGAGCTGGTGGCCTCCGCATGAGGGGGTACGGGTGGCCCTCGTATGAGCGGGGTACGGGCGGCCTCCGCATGAACCGGGAGGCGGTGACCGCCGGCTGAACCGGGGGCTGGTGGCTGGTGGCTGCCGCCTGGGCCGGGAGACGGGGGTTGTCGGCCGGGCCGCGAGCCGGTGACCTCCGCCCGGTCGGGCGCCGGAGGCGGCCGGCCGAGCCACCAACCGCTGGCCCGCCCGTGCCGGCGGCACGTCAGCTGTCGCGGTACGCCTCCAGCAGGCGGAGCCAGACCTCGCTGATCGTCGGGTAGGAGGGGACCGCGTGCCACAGGCGGGGCACTGGGACCCGGGCGGTGACCGCGATGGTCGCCGAGTGGATGAGTTCGCCGACGCCGGGGCCGACGAAGGTGACTCCGCGCAGGATCTCCTCCTCCACGTCGACGACCATCCGGGCGCGGCCCCGGTAGCCGTCGGCGTAGAGGCCGGCCCCGGCGACGGTGGCGAGGTCGACGTCGACGGCGCGGACGCGGTGGCCGGCCTGCTCCGCCTCGGCGAGGGAGAGGCCGACGGCCGCCGCCTCGGGGTCGGTGAAGACGACCTGGGGGACGGCGGCGCCGTCCGCGGTCGCGACATGCGCGCCCCAGGGGTCGGTCGCCACGGGTTCGCCCGCGGCGCGGGCGGCGATCGCGGCGCCCGCGACACGGGCCTGGTACTTGCCCTGGTGGGTGAGCAGGGCACGGCGGTTGACGTCGCCCACGGCGTAGAGCCAGTCGTGGCCGGTCACCCGGAGGCTGTCGTCCACGGGGAGCCAGGAGCCCGGCTCGAGGCCGATCGTCTCGAGCCCGATGTCGTCGGTGCGCGGGGCGCGGCCGGTGGCGAAGAGGATCTCGTCGGCCTCGATGCGGTCGCCCTTGCCGGTGACCACCATGAGCGTGCCGTTCTCGCGGCTCACCGAGGTCACCGAGGTGCCGGTGCGGATGTCGGCGCCGGCCTCGGCGAGCGCCTCGGCGACCAGTTCCCCGGCGAACGGCTCCATGCGGGACAGCAGGCCGCCGCCGCGGACGAGGAGGGTGACGCGGGAGCCGAGGGCCTGCCAGGCGGTGGCCATCTCGGTGGCGACCACGCCGCCGCCGACCACGACGAGCCGGCCGGGTGCCGCCTTGGCGCTGGTGGCCTCCCGGCTGGTCCACGGTTCGATCTCGTCGAGTCCGGGCAGGTCGGGCAGCTGGGCGCGGCTGCCGGTGCAGACGGCGACGGCATGGCGGGCGGTGAGGACGTGCCGGCTGCCGTCGGAGCCGGTGACGGTCACCGTGCGCTCTCCGGTGATCCGCCCGTGCCCCCGGTACAGGTCGGCGCCGATGCTCTCCAGCCAGGAGACCTGTCCGGCGTCGTCCCAGCCGGAGGTCTCGTAGTCCCGGTGGGCCAGGACATCGGCGGTGTCGAGGGGGCCCTGCACGGATCGGCGCAGGCCGGGGACGCGGCGCGCGTCGGCGCGGGCGATGACCGGGCGCAGCAGGCTCTTGCTGGGCATGCACGCCCAGTAGGAGCATTCGCCGCCGACCAGTTCACTCTCCACGACGGCGGTGGTGAGGCCGGCCGCGCGGGTGCGGTCGGCGACGTTCTCCCCCACGGGTCCGGCCCCGAGCACCACGACGTCGTAGGCGATGGGTGCGTTGTGCGTCGATTGCGATTCCGTCATGGCGTCAGTCTGGTGGGTGGTGTGCGCGGTGGCCACATGGGTAGGGGCGCGGAATACGTGACCGGCCGGCCGTGTTGTGCCGACGGCTCGACCCGACACCAGGAAGAGAGACCACGCCATGAGCAGCACCGTTGAGCTCACCAAGGAGAACTTCGACCAGATGGTCACGGACAACGAGTTCGTGCTGATCGACTTCTGGGCGGAGTGGTGCGGGCCGTGCCGGCAGTTCGCCCCGGTCTACGAGAAGGCCGCGGAGGAGAACCCCGATCTGGTGTTCGGCAAGGTGGACACGGAGGCGCAGCCGGAGCTGGCCGCGGCCTTCGGGATCCAGTCGATCCCCACGCTGATGATCGTCCGGGATCAGGTCGCGGTGTTCGCCCAGCCGGGTGCCCTTCCGGAGGCGGCGCTGACCGATGTCATCGGGCAGGCGCGCAAGCTGGACATGGACGAGGTCCGCCGGCAGATCGCCGAGCAGCAGGCACAGCAGGGCCAGGCTCAGGCGCCGGGCCAGGGCGCCTGAGTTTCGCCGGACCACCTCGGCTGACGGGTTGCGGGCACTCCGGCCCGCGGGGTCGCGTCAGCTGGACTCGCGCTGCACCACCGTCGCGCCGAGCACCTTGTGTGCCTCGGGCGCGGCGGCCGGGTCGCGCACGGCGCGGTCGACCAGTTCGGCCAGCTCGCAGCCGGAGGGCAGTTCCAGGTGGACGGTGCTCAGCCGGGGCCGCAGCAGCCGGCCGAGCACCAGGTTGTCGGCGCCCACCACGGCGGTCTCCTCGGGGATGCGGATGCCCTCGTCGAGCAGGGCACGCATCAGCAGCATGGCGTACTCGTCGTTGTAGGTGAACACGGCGTCCAGGCCGAGGTCGCGCCAGCGGGCGGCGAGCCGGGCGGCGGCCTCCTCGTCGTAGGCGAGGGGCAGTTCGGTGACCTCGGCGTCGGTGCCGTGCAGCGCCTCGCGCACCCCGGCGAGGCGGGGCGCGGAGAACGCCTCCAGGCCCCGGTCGCGGGGGACGACGACGCCGATGCGGCGCCTGCCGCGGTCGAAGAGGTGGGCGCCTGCGCTGTGGCCGACGACCTCGTGGTCCAGCAGGAGGGCGTGGGCGCCCTCGACGGACTCCGGGCCCAGGGTGATCACCGCCCGGGCGCCGGAGCGCTTGAGCACCGCGACTCCGCTCGGCCCGAGACCGGAGCCGGGCACGAGGACGGCCACGGGCCGCAGTTCCGCCCAGGCGCGGGCGGCCTCGTCGTCGTGACCGCCGGTGGTGCCGAACTGCACGACGGTGTAGTCGAGCCGGCCCAGCGCCTCCTGCAGTTCGGTGATGAACCTGCTGTACAGGGGGCCGACCGGGAAGGCGGGGGCGGGCATCAGGACCGTACGGCTTTGCCCCGCGCGCAGGCTGCGCGCCGCGGCGTGCGGGACGTATCCGAGCTCGCGGGCGGCCTCGCGGACCCGGCGGCGGGTGGGCTCGCTGATCCGGACGGCACCGGCGTTGTTCAGGACGTAGGAGACGGTCGCGCGCGAGACGCCGGCCAGGCGGGCCACATCGGCGCTCGTGGGGACCGGGCGCGTCGGTGCGGGGGACGAAGGGGCGGACTGTTTCGGTATCTGCACCATGACGTACCGCATCTAAGCAGAAGCCCGAACGGCGCCTTCAGCCGGGGGAGTTGAGCGACGCGGTCGTCAGATCCAGGAGGGCCGCCGCAAGGGGTCAGCCGGCCCCGTCCGCCACCCGGTCGGCCCCGTCCGCGCCCCGCTCGGTCCCTCCCGTCACCCGGTCGACCAGGTCCACCCAGGCCTCCTCCAGGCGGCTGAGCGGCATGCCGCACTGCCGGGTGAGGTGGTGGACCAGCGCGGGGTCCAGCGGCGCCATCAGGGTGTGCGCCAGCAGCTCGGAGTCCGCGTCCGGCACGGCCTCGCGCAGCAGCAGCGTCACATGGTGGCGCAGCACCCTGCGCGGCGGTGCGGTGAAGCGGCGGTCCGCGGCGGGCTCGGCCGCCAGTTGCAGTTCGAGCTCCTCCGAGGTGCGGCGCAGCATGGCGAGGCCGAAGGCGCGCAGGCGCTCCACCGGAGGCGCGCCGGGCCCCAGCGGCGGCGGGCCGCTGAGGAAGGCGGCCTGGAACTTGCGCTCGGAGTGGTCGAGCAGGGCCGACAGCAGTCCGGTCCGGTCGCCGAAGCGGCGGAAGACGGTCCCCTTGCCCACGTTGGCCTCGGCGGCGACGGCGTCCATGGTGAGGCAGTCCGCGCCGCGCTCGGCCACGAGGCGGGCGGCGGCCTCCAGCAGACGTGCCCGGTTGCGTGCGGCGTCGGCGCGCAGGCAGGGGTCGGGCTCCGCACCGAGCTGGAGCAGTTCCTGCGACTCGACGGGCTCCGGCGACGTCGGAGTGGGCGGCTGAACGGCGGACATGAAGCCAGCGTAAAGCATCGGAATGAAACTGGACCGTGGTCCGGTTAGAGTGCTACAAGAGAAGCGGACCTCGGTCCGGTTTGTTAAGGGCTTGTTTCACACCCCCCAGGAGATCTTCATGTCCGTTCGCATCCTCGCCCTCGTCGGCAGCCTCCGCGCCGGCTCGCACAACCGCCAGCTCGCCGAGGCGGCCGTCAAGCTCGCGCCGGAGGGCACCAGCGTCGACGTCTACGAGGGGCTGGCCGACATCCCCTTCTACAACGAGGACATCGACGTCGAGGGCAGCGTCCCGGCCGCCGCGGTGAAGCTGCGCGAGGCCGCCGGCAGCGCCGACGCGCTGCTGCTGTTCACGCCCGAGTACAACGGCACCATCCCGGCCGTGCTGAAGAACGCCATCGACTGGCTGTCGCGTCCCTATGGCGCCGGTGCGCTCAGCGGCAAGCCGGTCGCCGTGGTCGGCACCGCCTTCGGCCAGTACGGCGGCGCCTGGGCGCAGGACGAGACCCGCAAGGCGGTCGGCATCGCCGGCGCGAAGGTGCTCGAGGACATCAAGCTCTCCATCCCGGGCTCCATGACGCGCTTCGCCGAGACCCACCCGGCCGAGGACACCGAGGTGGCGGAGCAGCTGACCGAGGTCGTCGCCCGTATCCAGGGCCACGCGGCGGCGCCGACGGCGGCCTGAGCCGCACCGGAGCGGCTCACCCGGGGCCGGTCGCCCGAAGCGTTCGAGCACCGGGACACCGTCCTGGAGCGCCTGCAGACACAGGTCGTACACCGCCCCCTCGACGCAGCCGCCGGACACCGAGCCGATCACCGTGCCGTCCGCGTCGACGGCGAGCGCGGCGCCGGGGCCGCGCGGGGCGCTGCCGCTGACGTCGACGACGGTGGCCGCCGCGAAGCGACGGCCACCGTCCAGCCAGGCGCTCAGCTCACCGGCGATGTCAAGCATCCGGTGCTCCCGCCGCGATCACCCGGTCCGGGCGGATCGGCAGGTGGCGGTGGCGTACGCCCGTGGCGTGCCAGACCGCGTTGGCGACGGCCGCCGCGGCGCCGACGATGCCGATCTCGCCGATGCCCTTGATGCCGACCGGGTCCTCCGGGTCCGGGTCGTCCACCCAGTCCGCCTCGATCGCCGGCACATCGGCGTGCGAGGCGATGTGGTAGCCGGCCAGGTCGCCGCCGTACAGGCCGCCGAAGGCGCGGTCGCGGACCCCTTCCTCGTGCAGGGCCATGGACAGGCCCCAGGTCATGCCGCCGACGAGCTGGCTGCGGGCGGTGAGCGGGTTGACGATGCGGCCCGCGGCGAAGATGCCGAGCATGCGGCGCACCCGCACCTCGCCGGTGGCGGGGTCGACGGCGACCTCGGCGAACTGCGCGCCGAAGGAGTGCCGTTCCTTCTGGGACAGGGTGCCGAGCGCCTCGGTGGTGTCGGCGCGCACGGTGATGCCCTCCGCCGGGATGTCCGGGGCGAGGGCCAGCCGCTCGCGCAGCTCCTCGGCGGCCGCCATGACCGCCCAGGACCAGGAGCGGGTGCCGGTGGAGCCGCCGGCGATCATCGCCGGTCCGAAGGCGCTGTCGCCGATGCGCACCCGCACCCGGTCCGGTGTCGTTTTCAGGGCGTCGGCGGCGACCAGGGTGAGGGCGGTACGGGCCCCGGTGCCGATGTCGGCGGCGGCGATGCGCACAGTGAAGGTGCCGTCGGGTTCGGCGGTCAGGGTCGCCGTGGACGGTCCCGCTCCGGCGCCGAAGGACGCGGCGGCGGTGCCGGTGCCGAGCAGCCAGCGGCCCTCCCGCCGGACGCCGGGGCGCGGGTCGCGGCCGGCCCAGCCGAACCGGCGGGCGCCCTCGCGGAAGCAGGCGGCGAGATTGCGCCCGGCGAACGGCAGCCCGGAGACCGGGCCGCGCTCGGGGTCGTTGCGCAGCCGCAGCTCGATCGGGTCGAGGCCCAGCTTTTCGGCGAGTTCGTCGAGCGCCGACTCCAGGGCGAAGGAGCCCGGCGCCTCACCCGGGGCGCGCATCCAGGTCGGCGACGGCAAGTCGAGGCGCACCATCTCCATGGCCGTGCGGTGCGCGTCCGCGTCGTACATCACCCGAGCCGGGATGGCGGCGGGTTCGAGGAACTCGTGCACGGTGGAGGTGCGGTTCAGCGAGCGGTGCTCCAGCGCGCGCAGCCGTCCGTCGGCGTCGGCGCCGAGCCGGACCCGCTGGACGGTGGGGCTGCGGTGGCCGGTGAGGCTGAACATCTGACGCCTGGTCAGCACCACGCGCACCGGCCGGTCCAGTACGCGGGCGGCCATCGCGGCGGCGACCTGGTGGGCGCGCAGGCCCTTGCTGCCGAATCCGCCGCCGATGTGCTCGGAGCGCACCCGGATGTCGGCGGGGTCGAGCGCGAACAGGCCGGCGAGTTCGCGCTGCACCCAGGTGGTGCCCTGGTTGGAGTCGAGGAGGTCGAGCCGGCCGTCCTCCCAGCGCGCGGTCGCCGCGTGCGGCTCCATCATCGCGTGGTGTTCCTCGGGAGTGGTGTACTCGGCGTCCACGACGGCGGCGGAGGCGGCGAGTTCGGCCTCCAGGTCGCCCTTCTCCGTCACCCCGGGCATGTGGTCGTCCACCGTGCAGGCGTCCGGCCGGTCCGCGGTGAGCGCGATGTCGTGCGGCTCCTCGTCGTAGGTCACGGTGAGCGACTCGGCGGCCTCGCGGGCCTGTTCGGGCGTCTCGGCGACGACCAGGGCGACGGGCCAGCCCGCGTGCGGCACCCGGTCGTGCTGGAAGACGGCCGCGGTCTGGTCGGGACGGCCGAACAGCCCCTCGAAGTCGGTGTTCAGCCGGGGTGCGTTGCCGTGGTGCAGGACGGCGAGGACGCCGGGCATCGCCAGGACGGGCCCGGTCTCGATGGAACGGATGCGGCCGCGGGCCACGCGGGAGACGACCAGCCAGCCGTGGGCGAGACCCGGGAGCGGGAACTCGGCGGCGTAGCGGGCGGCTCCGGTGACCTTCTCCAGGCCCTCCACGCGGGGATGGGCGGTGCCGACCGCGCCGGCCGCCGCGGCGGGGCGAAGGGTCGTGGTGGTCATCGGGCGGCCTCCTGGGCGCCGAACAGCACACCTAGGGACCGCGGAGGCTGCGGCGCGGGCCGCGGGGCAGCCGGGGGCTTCGAGGGCAGGACAACGCGACGCCCATGAGGCGGGCGAACGGCACAGCTCCCCCTGGCCAGACCGATGACGCGCCACGCCCGCGACAGGTCCCCGGTGCCCGCCAACCGACCGGCAGCGCGAGGCCCTTGGGGCGGGCGCGGAGCGCGATGAACAAGGCCACCGCCGTCTGATCAGGCCATCGCCGTCTGCTCACGCCCCCGCAGGCCGTTCAGGCCACCGCCGTCGGCGCCAGTTCCCGGAGTTCCTTCAGGGCGGCTCGGACCGCCGGGCGGGCGTGGCCGCCGCCGCGGGTGGCGGTCAGCAGCTTGCGGTGGGGATGGCCGGAGCAGCGGACACGGGTGATCGGGAGGTGCGGCGTGAGGTGCGCCAGGCGTGGGATCAGGGCCACGCCGAGGCCGTTGGCGACCAGATGCGCGGTGACGTTCCAGTCGAGGGCGGCGTTGACAGGCGGCGGAGCACACCCGTACTAATCGAAACTGTCGGGACGGATGATCCCGCCGGGAGCGGAGGCACGGGCGTGCGGAAACATCCCCTGTCGGGGGTCACGGTGGTCAGTCTGGAGCAGGCCGTGGCCGCGCCCTACGCCACCCGGCAGCTCGCCGACCTCGGCGCCCGGGTGATCAAGGTGGAGCGGCCCGGCGAGGGCGACTTCGCCCGGCACTACGACACCACCGTGCACGGGCAGTCCAGCTATTTCGTCTGGATCAACCGCTCCAAGGAGTCCCTCACCCTCAATCTCAAGGACCCGCGCGGCCTGGAGATCCTGCACAGCCTGCTCGAGGGCGCGGACGTCTTCGTGCAGAACCTGGCGCCGGGCGCCGCCGACCGCCTGGGCCTGAGCACGGAGGAGCTGACCCGGCGCTACCCGCGGCTGATCCCGTGCACCATCTCCGGCTACGGCACCACCGGCCCGTGGGCCGACCGCAAGGCGTACGACATGCTGGTGCAGTGCCAGACCGGGCTGGTGTCGCTCACCGGCACGCCCGAGGGCACCGCCCGCACCGGCATCTCCGTGGCCGACATCGCCGCCGCGATGTACGCCTACAGCGGGATCCTGACCGCCCTCTACACCCGCGCCACCACCGGCCAGGCGCACCCGGTGGAGGTGTCCCTGTTCGAGGCGCTCGGCGAGTGGATGGGCCAGCCCGCCTACTACACCCGCTACGGCGGCAGCCAGCCGCCACGCCTGGGCACCCAGCACGCCACCATCGCCCCCTACGGCACCTACCGCGCGGCCGACGGCCGGGAGGTGCTGTTCTCCATCCAGAACGAGCGCGAGTGGGCTGCGCTGTGCACCGAGTTCCTGGGCCGCCCCGACCTGACGGACGATCCGCGCTTCGCCACCAGCTCCGCCCGGGTCGCCCACCGCGAGGAGCTGAACGCCGTCATCGCCGAGCGCTTCGCCCGCTCGGACGCCGACGAGCTGCTGAAGGACCTGGAGTCCATCGGCATCGCCTGCGCCGGCGTCAACGACATGCCCGCCTTCCTCGACCACCCGGTCCTCGCCGCCCGCGACCGCTGGAGCGAGGTGGAAGTGCCCGGCGGCACGACCGTCGAGGCCCTCCTCCCGCCCGCCGACCTCGCGGGACTGCCCCCGCGCATGGACCCGGTACCTGCCGTCGGCGAGCACACCGACGCGATCCTCACGGAACTGGGCCACTCCCCCGCCGCCATCGAGGCCCTCCGCGCCGACGCGGTGATCTGAAAGACCCCAAGGTGATCTGGCAGACCCCGAGCGGCACCTGCCGCCCCGGCTCACCGGCCTCCGGCGCCCTCGGCGCGCTCCTGCAGCGCGGCCAGCACGTCCTCGTCCGTCAGCTGCTCGAAGTCGTCGTACCACTGCCCGACGGCCATGAACCCGGCCGGCTCGGACAGGCACACCACCTCGTCGGCCTCCCTCCGCATCAGCGCGGCACCCTCCGGCGAGGCGACCGGCACCGCGAAGATCAGCCGGGCCGGGCCCTTCCGCCGCACCGAACGCAGGGCGGCCCGGGCCGTCGAACCGGTGGCCAGACCGTCGTCCACCACGATCACCGTCCGGCCCGCGAGCTCCGGCGCGGGACGCCCCTGGCGGTACAGTGCCTCGCGCCGGCGCAGCTCGGCGCGCTCCCGCTCCACCGCCGGTTCCAGATCCGCCTCGCTCAGCCCCAGCCGGTACAGGGCCTCCCGGTCGAACAGCGGAACCTCGTCACCGGCCATGGCGCCGACCCCGTACTCCTCGTGGAAGGGCGCCCCGATCTTCCGCACCACCAGCACATCCAGCGGCGCCCCGAACGCCCGCGCCACCTCCTGCCCCACGGCGACCCCACCGCGAGGCAGAGCGAGGACGACCACATCGGACCACCCCCCTTCCTCCCCCAGCCCACGCAGCCGCTCGGCCAGCTCACGCCCGGCCTGCCGACGATCCCGGAAGCGCATCTCCGCCCCTCCTCCCTCTCCCCGCCAGCAGCTCTCCGCTCCCCGCGTACCCCTCTGCCGGTGCCCGATGCACGACGCCGACGCGGCGGAGGGGCGCATCGATTCGGCCCGTGGCCGCAGGGGTACTCCGGGGGCATGACCGGCATCGACATCGGCAGTGGCGCCTTCGAGGAGCGCGGCTTCATCGGGCGCCGGTATGCGTACGAGGCGGCGAACGTCTCGCCTCCGCTGCGGTGGAGCGGGGTACCGGAGGAGGCGAAGGAGCTGGTGCTGCTCTGTGAGGATCCTGATGCGCCCTCGGGCTCGTTCGTGCACTGGGTGGTGGTCGGGATCGATCCGCGCAGTGACGGGACCGGTGAGGGGCAGGTGCCGCCGGGTGGCACCGAGCTCGTCAACGGGTTCGGCGAGCGCGGCTGGGGCGGGCCGCATCCGCCGCCGGGTGACGACCCGCATCGCTATGTGTTCCGGCTGTATGCGCTGTCCGGGCCCTGTGTGCTGCCCGAGGCGCCACGGGCGGAGCAGGTGCACGAGGCGGTGGAGAAGGTGCGGGTGGCCGACGGCGCGCTGGTCGGACTGTACCGGCGGTGAGGCGCAGGGCGGCGGCAGTCCCAGCAGTCCGGTCCTGCGAGCCGTGCAGTCCGGTCAGTGGGTGGGGGTCGCCCTGCTGATGTCGGCCAGGGCCGAGTGCGGGTCCTCCGTGGTGGCGAGGTCGCCGATGCTGACGATGCCCGCGGGGCAGCCTCCGTGCTCCACGACGGGCAGGCGGCGCACGGCGTGCTCGCGCATCAGCCGGACGGCGTGGTCGGTGGTGTCCTCGGGGGTGACCGTCACCAGCGGCGGGCGGGAGCAGAGCGAGCCGACGGTGGTGATCTCGGGGTCGGCGCCCTCGGCGACCGAGCGCAGCACGATGTCCCGGTCGGTGAGCACGCCGAAGAGGTCGCAGTCGTAGGCCACCAGCACGTCGCCGATGTCCCGCTCCCGCATCAGGCGCGCCGCCCGTGCCACCGTGGTCATGGGTTCGACGGACGCGGTGTCCGGGGACATCACGTCCCGTATCCGCCGGGTCATGGGCACATCACCGCCGAACGGGTGAGGTCGCGGCAGGACTCGAGCGGGCGGAGACGTTCCACGATCTCCCCGACGCCGGGCAGCGTGGAGTCCGAGGGGTCGCGCAGCCGGGGCTCGCACAGCGCGACCAGCACCAGGAAGTACTTGGCCGTAGGGTCGAGCGCGAAGGGGTGCACGGTCTGCTCGCCGAGGTCGTCGGCCGGCCGGTCGCCGAGGTAGGCGTGCTGCGGGGCGAAGACCTTGAAGGAGGCGGTGCCGCCCAGCGCGGGCAGCACCACGCGGGAGAACTCGAAGGGCACGGGTGCGCCGAGCCGGCCCGGTGCGACGGTCAGGTACTCGCCGGCGCCCTCCAGGTTCTCCACCACGTAGGACACGCTGCGGCTGAAGTTGGACAGCCGCCAGTAGTCGCCGGCCGCCTCCAACTGGCCCGCGTGACGGGAGATTCCGGGGTCGTCGAGCGGGATGGCCACGTCCGTGCCGCCGGGCTGCCCCCGGCCGAAGGAGACGATGTCGCCGGGCCCGAGGTGCAGCAGCCGCGGCTTGCCTCCCCTGTCACCGGATGGCCGGCCGGGCAGATGGTCCTGCGGATCCGTGGCGTCCGGCAGTTGGACGATGATGGTCTCCATGACGGCTCCCCCGACGAGTCGCCAGGAATTGTAGGGGCGCGTTCCGCTTGTCGGCGAGGCGGCACGACGGGCGCCGACGACGCGTGACGTGAGAAACGCGGCAGGTCAGCGCGGTGCGGCACCGCCGGCTGCCGCCGCCTGCGCCTCCTCCACGCCCTCGGCCACCCGCTTCAGGAAAACACGCACCTCGTCCCGAGGCAGCGTGAGCGCCTCGGCGCGCGGGCGTTCGAAGCTGTGCAAGGCGGCTTCGAGCAGGGGCCGGAAGGCCGGCTCGGCCTCGGCCACCGCCGCCGCGGCCCGGCGCTTGGGCAGCCAGCGGCCGGTGCGGCAGAACATCAGGGAGCGGCAGCCGTTGAGCACCCGGTTGTCCGCCAAGTGCCCCTCCCCTTCCTCGTGTTCGCGGACGGAGGCGCGAAGTGCGGTGAGCAGTACGGGGTGTTCGGGCGCGGCGACGACCCGCTGCGCCGGCGGGCCGTACAGCGGAAGCCCGCACTGCCGTGCCACGGAGCGGTCGATGACGTACCAGAAGGGCTGGGACCCGGCCGGGTCGTAGCTGATCTTGCCGGGCAGCCCGTTACCGGTGTTGAGGTCGAGGAGGTATCCGGCCTCGCCGGACGGGCGGGCCGTGAAGTCCGCGTCGTAGACGACGAGTTCGAGCCCGGCGGCGGGGCACGGAAGGGCCGCGTGACTGAGTGCGCCGGCCAGCTCCTCCAGTGCCGGTGCGGGAAGGCCCGGTGTCACCGCGACGGTCACGTCGACGTCGCTGCGTCCGTGCCGGTAGTCCCCGAGCGCCACGGAGCCGACGGCGAGCACGCTCACCAGCTCGGCCCCGCACACGGCACGCGTCCGGTCGACCAGCTCGGTCAGGTAGGGCCGCAGCTCGACGGGGACGCCGGGCGCCCCGGGGGACCCGGGGTCTTCGGGACGGTTCAGTTCCACAGTTCTCCGCTCTCGCACACCTTGGCACCCATGTTCCGTTCCATCATGCGCAGCGCCGCGTCGGCGAGGTCGGCGTGGATGTGGGCGACGGCGTCGCGCGGGACGACGACCTGGTAGTGGCGGATGTGGGCGTCCAGCGAGGAGTACAGGATGCACTGCTCGGTGACCTGGCCGCACAGCACGAGCCGGTCGATGCCCTGCTGGCTCAGCAGGTAGTTCAGCGGCGTCTCGAAGAAGATCGAGTGCCGGGCCTTGACGACGAAGAGGGAGGAGTCGTCGGGGCGCAGCGGTCCGACGAGCCGGGCGTGCGGCCCGGACAGGGCCTTCTCCAGCAGCTCCCCGTGGTGCGAGCGCCACTCGCCGAAGTTGTCGTTGACGTAGATGACCGGGACGTCGCGGCGGCGGGCGCGTTTCAGCAGGTCGGCGATGACCGGGACGACGGGCTCGGCGGAGGGGATCAGCAGCTCGGCGTCCTTGTGATCGTAGGTGTTGATCATGTCGATGACGATCAGTGCGGTGGTCACGGCGAGCTCCCAGCGGTGGTGCGTCGTCCGGGGACGGGGCAGGGCCCGGCCGTCCCTGCCGGACCCCACCGCTTCCCGGGTTACCCGCCGTCCGGCTTTCACGCACGTCCGCGTACGGTACGTCTGTGACCGCCTACAGCCCCGAGAACGTCCCCGGCCGTTTCGGCCGGCGCGACCACCGAGGCCGACCCCCGCGAGGTGGGCCGGGTGCGCACCGCGTACTCGCCCGCGTACGACGGCGACCCCGATCCGGGGGAGATCGTCTGGACCTGGGTCCCCTACGAGGAGCGGGACGGCCGGGGCAAGGACCGGCCGGTGCTGGTGGTGGCCCGCGAGCCCGCGGGGACGCTGCTCGCGGTGCAGCTGTCCAGCAAGGACCACGACAACGACCCGGACTGGGTGCCGATCGGGAGCGGTCCCTGGGACCGGTCCGGCCGGGCGTCTTGGGTGGCCCTCGACCGGGTGCTGCGCCTGCACGAGGAGGGCATGCGCCGGGAGGCGTGCGCCCTGGACCGGATGCGTTTCGACCTGGTCCGCCACCGCCTCAGGGAGCGCTACGGCTGGAGCTGAGGCGTGCGTCCGCGCGGGTCAGGCCGGCCACGGCTGGAGCTGAGGTACGGCGTCCGCGCGGGTCAGGCCGGCGAGGGCGCGGTCGAAGGCCCCGCGGGTCTCGCCGCGCCGGTCCAGGATGGCGAAGACCACGTGCGCGAACGCCCCGGCGAAGCGCCCGCCCGGCTCCAGCAGGGCCCGGAACGCGCCGGCCACCTGCGCGGGGTCGTTGCGGAACACCCCGCAGCCCCAGGCGCCCAGCACCAGCGCGCGGTAGCCGTGGGCGGCCGCGGTCTCCAGGACCCGCTCGGCGCGGACCGCGAGGGCGCGGGGCAGTTCGTCCGCGCGCTCCGGGGCGGTGCGCAGGACGACGCCCGCGTTCGGAGCGGGCGAGGTGAGGAAGCCGGACGTGAACGGCTGGTTCAGCAGCACGCCCCGGTCGTCGCGGAAGACGGGCACACCGGGTGAGTGGATGACGCGGTCCGAGTAGAAGGGGTCGCGATCGGCGCGGTGGTGCTCGTAGTACTCAGGGGCGCGCAGCAGGCAGGTGTACAGGGCGGAGGCGCGGCACAGGGCCTCTTCCTGGGCCTTGGCGCCGTTGAGGTAGCCGCCTCCGGGGTTGCGGGCGGAGGCGAAGTTCAGTACGGCGGGCGTGCCGGCACCGGCGCCGGAGGCGAGGCGGCGGGCGGCCTGGAGGCTGCTCTCGCCGGTCACCTCGAACCGGGTGGCGACGGGACGGAACGGCGGCACCAGGACCGGTTCCGGGCCGTACAGCCGGGTCCCGGCCAGAGCGGCGTCCAGCTCCGCCCTCAGGGACACCTCGCGGCCGTCCGGCGCGCGGTAGCGTCCCGCGGCCACGATCCGCTCCGTCTCTCGTGCGAGATCGCGCAGGCGCCCGCTCATGCCCCGACCCCCGTGCGCGGCGTGTGCGGGAGCCGCGCGATCTCCCTCGTCGTGCTCATGCACGCATCCTGGGTGATCCTGGGGAGGCGGCGCAACGCAGTTTCCCTCCCCGCCGGGAGCTGGGAACGCCGGAGAAAGCCCAGGCCGGGGGCCTGGAGAGGAGTGTGACAGACCGGGAACGCGTCGGCAGGCGCCCTTGTGCCCGGCGCCCCCACCGTCTTGGGTGGGACGCGTCGCTGCCGTCCGGGGCCACCGAGCCCGGACCGGCATGGTGGTATCTCAGGAGGATCCCGACATGTCTGCATCGGCAGGTGGCTGTACCGACCCGCCTCCCGCCATCACCGAGGCGGAGGCGGACGCCCTGGTCCGCGGCATCTGCTTCAAGACCGGACCGCCGAGCCGCCTCGGAGTCGAGGTGGAATGGCTCGTTCACGAGCTGCGCAGCCCGCAGCTCCCCGTCTCGTCCGAACGACTCGAAGCGGCCTATGCCGCGCTGCGGACGCTGCCCCTCAGATCGGCGCTCACCGTGGAGCCCGGCGGCCAGCTGGAGCTGAGCTCGCCGCCCGCCGGGTCGCTGACCGAGTGCGTGGGCACCGTCTCCGCCGACCTCGAGGCCGTGCGCGCGGTACTGCGCGAGGACGGTCTGCGACTGGTCGGCCTGGGCCACGATCCCTGGCACTCGCCCCAACGTTACCTGCGTGAACCGCGCTACGACGCCATGGAGGCCTGCCTCGACCGGGAGGGCCCCGCCGGCCGGGCCATGATGTGCACCTCCGCCTCGGTGCAGGTCTGTGTGGACGCCGGGTACGAGGAGCCCGGCCCGCTGGGCCACGTACGGCGCTGGTGGCTGGCGCATCAGCTCGGCGCGGTCCTGGTCGCTGTGTTCGCCAACTCCCCGCTGGCCGGGCGCCGGGCCACCGGCTGGCTGTCCACCCGGCAGCTGCGCTGGGCGCAGATCGGCTCCGGCCGCGCCGGCGGTGCCCCGCTGGACGCCGACCCGCGCGGTGCGTGGGCCCTGCACGTGCTGAACGCGCCGGTGATGTGCGTACGGCGGGACGGCGGGCCGTGGGAGGTGCCGGAGTCGCTGACCTTCCGGGAGTGGACGAGGTCCCGGCGGCCCCGGCCGCCCACCCGGGAGGATCTCGACTACCACGCCACCACTCTGTTCCCGCCGGTGCGGCCGCGGGGACATCTGGAGCTGCGGATGATCGACGCGCAGCCCGGTGACGACGGCTGGATCGTGCCGCTGGCGGTGACGGCGGCGCTGTTCGACGATCCGCAGGCCACCGAGACCGCCTACCGGGCGGTGAAGCCGCTGGCCGAGCGGACCCTGGGCCGGCCGGCCCCGCACAATCCGCTGTGGCGCGCTGCGGCCCGGACCGGCCTCGCCGACCCGGAGCTGCGCGAGATCGCCGCCGTGTGCTTCGCGGCGGCCCTGGAGGCCCTGCCCCGGCTGGGCGCCGCACGTGAGGTCGTGGACGCCGTGGCGGCGTTCGAGGACCGCCATGTCAGGCGGGGGCGCTGTCCCGCCGACGACCTGCTCGACGCACTCCACGCCGGGAAGCCCCCGTACGGGAAGGACCTGAGCTCATGACCGACCTCGCCCCCGACACCGAGACCCTGCGCGAGCGCGCGGTCACCTCGCTGGTCACCGCCCGCGACCGCACCACCCTGCTGACCGAGAGCGTGGACGAGCCGGACCTGACCGCACAGCACTCGCCGCTGATGTCCCCGCTGGTGTGGGACCTGGCGCACATCGGCAACCAGGAGGAGCAGTGGCTGCTGCGGGCCGTCGCCGGGCAGGAGGCGATACGGCCCGAGATCGACAGCCTCTACGACGCCTTCGAGCACCCGCGCGCCGAACGCCCCAGGCTGCCGCTGCTGCCGCCCGACGAGGCCCGCCGCTACGCCGCCGAGGTGCGCGGCCGGGCGCTGGACGTGCTGGAGAGCACCGCGTTCGACGGGACCCGGCTGACCGAGGCCGGTTTCGCCTTCGGGATGATCGCGCAGCACGAGCAGCAGCACGACGAGACGATGCTGATCACCCACCAGCTGCGCAAGGGGCCGCAGGCGCTGACCGCGCCCGATCCGGACCCGGCGCCGCTGTTCACCGGACCGTCCGAAGTGCTGGTGCCGGGCGGGCCGTTCACCATGGGCACCTCCACCGAGCCCTGGGCGCTGGACAACGAACGGCCCGCGCATGTGCGGGAGGTGGCGCCCTTCTGGATCGACACCACCCCGGTGACCAACTCCGCCTATCTGGCGTTCATCGAGGGCGGCGGCTACCGGGACCCGCGCTGGTGGACCCCGGAGGGCTGGGCACACATCCGCCGCAACTCCATCACCGCGCCGCTGTTCTGGCGCCTGGACGGCGGGCAGTGGCTCAGGCGGCGCTTCGGCGTCACCGAGGTGGTGCCGCCCGACGAGCCGGTGCTGCACGTGTGCTGGTACGAGGCGGACGCCTACGCCCGCTGGGCCGGGCGGCGGCTGCCCACCGAGGCCGAGTGGGAGAAGGCCGCGCGGTACGACCCGGCCGGCGACCGCTCGATGCGCTACCCGTGGGGCGACGCCGACCCGGGCCCGGAGCACGCCAACCTCGGCCAGCGGCACCTGCGTCCGGCGCCCGCCGGAAGCTGTCCGGCCGGTGAGTCGCCGCTCGGGGTGCGGCAGCTGATCGGCGACGTGTGGGAGTGGACGGCGAGCGACTTCCTGCCGTACCCAGGGTTCCGGGCGTTTCCGTACCGGGAGTACTCGGAGGTGTTCTTCGGCTCCGACTACAAGGTGCTGCGCGGCGGTTCGTTCGCGGTGGACCCGGTGGCCTGCCGGGGAACGTTCCGCAACTGGGACTACCCGATCCGGCGGCAGATCTTCTCCGGCTTCCGCACCGCACGCTCGGAGGACGTCTGATGTGCCGTCATGTGGCGTACGTGGGGCCGGAGGAGCCGCTGGGGCGGCTGCTGGTGGAACCGGCGCACGGCCTGTACCGGCAGTCGTGGGCGCCGCGCCGCCAGGGCTACGGCACGGTCAACGCCGACGGCTTCGGGGTCGGCTGGTACGCGCCGGGCGATCCGGTACCGGCCAGGTACCGGCGGGCCGGGCCGGTCTGGGCGGACCCGTCGTTCGCCGACCTGGCCCGGGTGGTCCGCACCCGGGCGCTGCTGGCGGCCGTGCGGGACGCGACGCTCTCGGGCGCGGACGCGGAGGAGGCCGCGGCGCCGTTCCCCGCGGGGACCTGGCTGTTCAGCCACAACGGGGCGGTCCCCGGCTGGCCGGGCAGCCTCGCGCCGCTGGTGTCCGTGCTGCCGCCCGAGCAGCTGCTGTCGCTGGAGGCCCGCAACGACTCGGCGTTCGTCTGGGCCCTGGTGCTGGCCCGGCTGCGGTCCGGCGCCCCGGTCGGGCAGGCGCTCGGCGACACGGTGCTGGAGGTCGCCGGGGCCGCCCCCGCGTCCCGGCTCAATCTGCTGCTCACCGACGGGGACACCGTCTCGGCCACCGCCTGGGGCGACACCCTGTGGTACCTGGCCCGGCCCGGCGGCGGCACCGTCGTGGCCTCCGAGCCCTACGACGACGACCCGCACTGGCAGGAGGTCCCGGACCGCACCCTGCTCACGGCGAGCCGCACCGAGGTGCTGCTCACCCCTCTGCAAGAGCCGGCCGACGCCCTGGCGGCCGCCCCCGCTCGGGGCCCCGCCCGAGCCGCGTCACCGAAGGAGCCGAGCACGTGAGCCCGTTCCGCATCACCCGCACCCTGCCCGAGGACGCCACCGGCGCGGCCCTGCGCTCCGACGTCCTGCGGGGCCTGACCAGTGACCCCAAGACGCTGCCGCCGAAGTGGTTCTACGACGCCCACGGCAGCGAACTGTTCGAGAAGATCACCCGGCTCCCCGAGTACTACCCCACGCGGGCCGAGCGCGAGATCCTCTCCGCCCGCGCGGGCGAGATCGCCGCCGCGGCCGGTGCCCGCACCCTGGTGGAACTGGGCTCCGGCTCCTCGGAGAAGACGCGGCATCTGCTCGGCGCCCTCACCGAGCTGCACACCTACATACCCGTCGACGTCAGCGAGAGCGCGCTCCGCCAGGCCGGGGAGGCGCTGGTGGCCGAGCACCCCGGCCTCGAAGTGCACGCGCTGATCGCCGACTTCACGGACCGGCTGACGCTGCCGGAGGCCCCGGGGCCGCGGCTGGTGGCGTTCCTCGGCGGCACCATCGGCAATCTGCTGCCCGGCGAACGGGCCGCGTTCCTGGCCTCCGTGCGGGCACTGCTGGCGCCGGGCGACTGTCTGCTGCTCGGCACGGACCTGGTCAAGGACGAGCAGGTGCTGGTGCGGGCGTACGACGACGCGGCCGGGGTGACCGCGGCGTTCAACAAGAACGTGCTGACCGTGATCAACCGGGAGCTGGGCGCCGACTTCGATCCGGCCGCCTTCGAGCATGTCGCCCTGTGGGACGCCGAGCGGGAGTGGATCGAGATGCGGCTGCGCTCCCGCACGACGCAGACGGTGAAGGTGCCCGCGCTGGATCTCGCCGTGGACTTCGCGCAGGGCGAGGAGCTGCGCACCGAGGTGTCGGCGAAGTTCCGCGAGGAGGGCGTGCGCGCCGAACTGGCCGCCGCGGGTCTGGAGCTGAGCCGCTGGTGGACGGACTCCGAGGGACGCTTCGCGCTGTCGCTGAGCACGGTGCGCTGACCGAGGGCGAGCAGTCGACGTCTCACGTGGGGTCCATTCTGTCTGGGCGGACAGGGGTGGTCCCGACGTGGGGGGAGAGCGGGCGCGCGCTCGTACGGGTTTCACGCATCTTGGTATGGACCAATGTGCAGGGTCAAGGGCCGTCGGGCGAACGGAGCCGACGTCTCGCGCCCGGCCACGGCTTGGGGCACGGTGGAGTGACGTGTGACACAGGTGGCACCGCCGGGGTCGGTGGGAGCCGCCACGGAGAGGAGCACCCGCATGTCGAACCACACCTACCGGGTCACCGAGATCTACGGCACCTCGCCCGACGGGGTCGACCAGGCCGTCCGCAACGGCATCGAGCGCGCCTCGCAGACGCTGCGCAACCTGGACTGGTTCGAGGTGACCCAGGTACGCGGCCAGATCGAGGACGGCCGGATCGCGCACTGGCAGGTGGGCCTCAAGGTCGGCTTCCGCCTGGAGGAGACCGAGTAGTCCGCGCGGGCCGCCCGGCGGTGGGCCCAGCGTCGGGTACGGCAGCCCGCCGGCCGCGGCACGGTGTCAGGTGCGGCCCTCGCGCTCCTGGGCGGCCTCGAGCGCGTCCGACGGGGTCGCCCAGCGGGCGTGCAGCACGGTGAATCCGGCCCGCCGGGCGTCCTCGCAGACCAGCTCGTCGTCGTCGACAAGCACCCTGACCTCCCGGTTGCGGGCGAGCCGGCGCAGCACGGCGAGCTTGGTGCAGCGGGCGGGCCGGCGGTCGGCGTTGCCGCGCATGTGCAGGGTGCCCTCGGGCAGACCGTGCTTCCGCAGCCAGTCCAGCGTGTCCTGGCGGCAGCGCTCGGGGCGCCCGGTGAGGTAGACGATCTCGCACTCGCGGGCGCTCTCCCGCGCCATGGCGACGCCCTCGGCGAGCGGCGGATCCTGCGAGGCGGCGGCGAAGAAGCCGTCCCAGTCGCGTGGCCTGCGCTCGAGGAAGTGCTGCCGGTGCGCGGTGCCGGCGAGCGTGTTGTCCAGATCGAACACGGCCAGCGGCCGCCTGCTGCTGTCGGTCACGCCGCCCAGCCTAGACAGGTGCCGGCGTCCGGGAATCTCCGGTCCCGGACCGGCATATCCTGAGGGCAGGCACTCCTGCTCGCGGCGAGCGGGAAGGGAGCCGCGTGTGACCGAGCGAAGCACCGACACCCGGCGAGCGCCCGGGCCGGTCCGGCGCACCTCCCGCGCGGGGGACGCGGACGCACTGCACCGGGCGCGCGACGCGGCGGCCCGGGAGGCATGGGCCGAGGCCTATGGCCTGCTGCACCGTCTGGATCCCGCCCGCCTCGTCCCCGACGACTGGGCCGTCTTCGCGGACGCCGCCTGGTGGGGCGGGCACATCGAGGAGTCGATCGACCGCCGGACGCGGGCCCACGCCGGGTACGCCTCGGCGGGCGCCGAGCGGCGGGCCGGTCTCATGGCCTGGCTGCTGTACTACGAGCACATGCTCGCCGGACGGTCCGCGGTGGCCGCCGGCTGGCTGCGTCGCGCCCGCCGGCATCTGTGCGATCAGCCCGACTGCGTGGAGCAGTGCTATCTGGCATGGGTCGACACGGAGCGGGCCCAGGAGCGCGGTGACTTCGCCGCGGCGATGGAGACGGCCGGCGGCATGGGCCGGATCGCCCAGCGCTGCGGCAGCGCGGACCTGCTCGCCATGAGCGTGCAGGCGCAGGCCGGAGTGCTGATGGCCCAGGGCCGGATGGCCGAGGGTCTTGAGGTGCTCGACGAGGCGATGTGCGCGGTGATGGCGGGCGAGCTCAGCTCGTTCTTCACCGGCTGGATCTACTGTCTCGGTCTGCAGCGGTGCATGGCCTGCGCGGATGTGGAACGCGCCGCCGAGTGGACCGAGGCGGCGATGGACTGGTGCGCCTCCATGCCGGCGGAGAACAACTTCCGGGGCCTGTGCCGGGTGCACCGGGCCGAGGTGCTGGAGCTGCGCGGCGACTGGACCGGGGCGCTGGCCGAGGGGGCGCGCACCTGCGAGGAGCTGCTGCGCAACGAACGGCCGGTGGCCGGGCGGGCGTTCTGTCTGCTGGGGGACGTCCGACGGCGGCGCGGCGAGTACACCGCGGCGCGGGAGGCGTATCGCCGGGCGCACGAGCTGGGTGCCGATCCGCAGCCGGGTCTGGCGCTGCTGCATCTGGCCGAGGGCCACGCGGAGTCCGCGGCCGGCGCACTGCGGGCGGCCCTGGCGTGGGAGGGGGACGGCGGTGTCGAGCGGTGCCGGCTGCTCGCCGCCCAGGTGGAGGTGGCCCTGGCCATGGACCGCCTCGACGAGGCCCGCACCGCCGCCGGGGAGCTGACCGGCCTGGCCGGGCAGTGGCAGCGGCGTCGCGGCTCACGGTCGACGCCGGTGCATGCGAGCGCCGATGCGGCTCAGGGAGCGGTGGCCCTGGCCGCCCATGACCTCGACCGCGCGCTGCCGCTGCTGCGCCGGGCCCTGGCCCTCTGGCTGGAGCTGGACGTCCCCTACGAGGCCGCCCAGGTGCGGATGGCGCTGGCGGAGGCCGACCGTGTGGCCGGTGACGAGGAGGGTGCCCGGATGGAGTGGCGGGCGGCCCATGAGATCTTCGAGCGGCTGGGCGCCCTGCCGGACGCGCGCCGGGCGGCGGCGCTGCTGGCCGGAGCGCGCCCCCGGCCCGGTGGTCTGACGGAGCGCGAGATCCAGGTGCTGCGCCTGGTCGCCCGGGGTGAGACCAACCGGTCCGCCGCCGCGGAGCTGGTGATCAGCGAGCACACCGTCGCCCGCCATCTGAACAACATCTTCGCCAAGCTGGATGTGTCCTCGCGGGCGGCGGCGACGGCGTACGCCTACCGGCACGGGCTGGCCTGATCCACGCACGGCATGGGCCGTTCCGCCCATACCCGCCTGACGAGAATGAGCCGTTCCCCCGATGAGACGGGGCCGCCCCCGCGCGTACACCGGTGGTGTGAGTTCTTCCGATCCGGAGACGAGAGCGGGTGACGGCCATGACCATCTCGGTGCCGGCCGTGGACGACCGGCTGGCGGATCGGCTGCGCGACGCCGTGCACGGTGAGATCGTGCGGCCCCGCGACCCCGGCTACGACGAGGCACGCCGGGTGTACAACGCCATGCACGACAAACGCCCCGCGCTGGTGGTGCGGGCCGCCGACGCCGGAGACGTCGTCGCCACCGTGGGCCTGGCCCGTGAGGAGGGGCTGCCGCTGGCGGTGCGGGGCGGCAGCCACAGCGTCGCCGGCTACGGCACCTGCGACGACGGCGTGGTGCTCGACCTCGGCCGGATGCGCGGGATCCGGGTCGATCCCGACGCGCGCACCGCCCGGGTCGAGGGCGGCGCCACCTGGGCGGACGTCAACCACGCCACGCACGCCTTCGGGCTGGCCACCACCGGCGGCATCGTCTCCACCACCGGGGTGGGCGGGCTGACCACCGGCGGGGGCATGGGCCATCTGTCCCGGCGGTGCGGCCTGGCCTGCGACAACCTCGAGTCGGTGGACCTGGTGACGGCCGACGGCTCCTTCCTGACCTGCACGCCGGAGCGGAACGCCGATCTGCTGTGGGCGGTGCGCGGAGGCGGCGGCAACTTCGGCGTGGTCACCTCCTTCAGCTTCCGGCTGCATCCCGTGGCGGACATCCTCGGCGGAGCGACGTTCTATCCGCTGGACACCGAGGTGCTGCGCCGCTACCGGGAGCTGGTGGCCGACTCGCCCGAGAATCTCGGCTCGGTGCTGGTCGTGGGACTGGGACCGCCGGTGCCGTTCCTGCCCGCACACTGGCACGGGCGTCCGCTGTGCGGGGTGGTCACCTGCTTCAGCGGACCCGAGGAGGACGACGACGAGATCCGCGCCCGCCTGGCCGCACTGGGCCCCATTCTGGGACAGCATGTGGACCGTATCCCGTATCCGGTGGTCAACACGCTCTTCGACGAGCTGGTGCCGGCCGGGCTGTTCCACTACTGGAAGGGTTCCTTCACCCGGGGCCTGCCGGACGGCGCGCTCGACGCGTTCGTGGAGTACGGCGCCACCACGCCGTCCGTGCAGAGCGTGACGGCCGTCTTCCCGCTGGACGGGGCCTGCCACCGGGTGGCGCCGCGGGACACCGCCTTCTCCTTCCGGGACGCCGACTACTCGGTCGCGCTCAGCCCGACACTCGCCACCGCCGAGGACTGCGAGGCGCACAAGCCGTGGGTGCGGGCCTTCCACAGGGCGCTGGAACCGCATTCCCTGGGCGGCGGCTATGTCAACTTCATGGACGGTGACGACCAGGACCGCGTCGCCGCCAACTACCGGGACAACCACGCCCGGCTGACCGCGCTGAAGCGGCGCTACGACCCCGGGAATCTGTTCCGCCTCAACCACAACATCGCGCCCTGAACGCCCCGGGAATCCAGACGGGGCCGGGATGAGCACCACACCCGGCCCCGCCCGTCCGCACCGTTCGGCGAACGTCTGTGGTCAGCCGCCGCGGCGGCCCGCCGGCTTCCGGGTCACCGCTTGCCGGCCTTGCGGGTGGCGCGCAGCCACTCCTTGTTCATGCTGGTGATGGACGTCAGCGGGATGCCCTTGGGGCAGGCGGTGGCGCACTCCCCGGTGAGGGTGCAGCCGCCGAAGCCCTCCTCGTCCATCTGCGCCACCATGTCCAGCACGCGGGTCTCCCGCTCCGGGGCGCCCTGCGGCAGCACATTGAGGTGGTTGATCTTGGCCGAGGTGAACAGCATCGCCGCGCCGTTGGGGCAGGCGGCCACGCAGGCGCCGCAGCCGATGCACTCGGCGTGCTCGAAGGCGTAGTCGGCGTCCGGCTTGGGCACCGGGGTGGCGTGCGCCTCCGGCGCGGAGCCGGTCGGTGCCGTGATGTAGCCGCCGGCCTGGATGATCCGGTCGAACGCCGACCGGTCCACCACCAGGTCCTTGATCACCGGGAAGGCGGCGGCCCGCCACGGCTCGATGTCGATGGTGTCGCCGTCCTTGAAGGCCCTCATGTGCAGCTGGCACGTGGTGGTCCGCTCGGGGCCGTGCGCCTCGCCGTTGATGACCAGTGAGCAGGCGCCGCAGATGCCCTCGCGGCAGTCGTGGTCGAAGGCCACGGGGTCCTCACCGCGCAGGATGAGTTCCTCGTTGAGCGTGTCGAGCATCTCCAGGAACGACATGTCGGGCGAGATGCCGTCCACCTCGTACGTGGACATGGCACCTTCGGCGTCGGCGTTCTTCTGCCGCCAGACGCGCAGGGTGAGCTTCATGCGTAGCTCCGCTGAGTGGGGTGGACGTACTCGAAGACCAGGTCTTCCTTGTGCAGGACGGGGGCGGAGCCCGTGGCGGTGAACTCCCAGGCGGCCGCGTAGGCGAACTCGTCGTCCTTGCGGGCCGCCTCGCCGTCGGGTGTCTGGGACTCCTCCCGGAAGTGGCCGCCGCAGGACTCCGTGCGGTGCAGCGCGTCGAGGCACATCAGCTCGGCGAGCTCCAGGTAGTCCACGATGCGGTTGGCCTTCTCCAGCGACTGGTTGAACTCCTCGCCGGTGCCGGGGACCTTGATGCGCCGCCAGAACTCCTCGCGGATCTGCGGGATGCGCTCCAGGGCCTTGCGCAGGCCGGTGTCGTTGCGCGCCATGCCGCAGAACTCCCACATCAGCTCGCCGAGTTCGCGGTGGAAGGAGTCCGGCGTGCGGTCGCCGTCGACGGCGAGCAGCCTGCGCAGCCGCTCCTCGGTCTCGGAGACGACCTCGCGGACCACGGGGTGCGAGGCGTCGACGTCGTCCTTGTGCGGGTTGCGCGCCAGGTAGTCGTTGATGGTGGCGGGCAGCACGAAGTAGCCGTCGGCCAGGCCCTGCATCAGCGCGGACGCGCCGAGCCGGTTGGCGCCGTGGTCGGAGAAGTTGGCCTCGCCGATGGCGAACAGGCCCGGGATGGTGGTCTGCAGGTCGTAGTCGACCCACAGGCCGCCCATCGTGTAGTGCACGGCGGGGTAGATCCGCATCGGCACCTCGTACGGATCCTCGTCGGTGATCCGCTGGTACATGTCGAAGAGGTTGCCGTACTTGGCCTCGACCGCCTTGCGGCCCATGCGCTTGATGGCGTCGGCGAAGTCCAGGTAGACGCCCTGACCGCCGGGGCCCACTCCCCTGCCCTCGTCGCAGACGTTCTTCGCGGCGCGGGAGGCGATGTCCCGGGGGACCAGGTTGCCGAAGGACGGGTAGATGCGCTCCAGGTAGTAGTCGCGCTCGTCCTCGGGGATCTGGTTCGGCGGCCGGGTGTCGCCCTTGGCCTTGGGCACCCAGATGCGGCCGTCGTTGCGCAGCGACTCGCTCATCAGGGTGAGCTTGGACTGGTGGTCGCCGGTGCGCGGGATGCAGGTGGGGTGGATCTGGGTGAAGCAGGGGTTGGCGAAGTAGGCGCCGCGCCGGTGCGCCCGCCAGATGGCGGTCGCGTTGGAGTTCATGGCGTTCGTCGACAGGTAGAAGACGTTGCCGTACCCGCCGCTGGCCAGGACGACGGCGTCCGCGAAGTAGGTGTCGATCTTCCCGGTGATCAGGTCCCGGGCGACGATGCCGCGGGCGCGTCCGTCGATGACGATCAGGTCGAGCATCTCGGTGCGCGGGTGCATCTCCACCTGGCCCGCGGCGATCTGCCGGCTGAGGGCCTGGTAGGCGCCGAGGAGGAGCTGCTGGCCCGTCTGGCCGCGGGCGTAGAAGGTGCGGGAGACCTGGACGCCGCCGAAGGAGCGGGTGTCCAGCAGGCCGCCGTACTCGCGGGCGAAGGGCACGCCCTGGGCCACGCACTGGTCGATGATCTCGACGGAGATCTGCGCCAGGCGGTGCACATTGGACTCGCGGGCGCGGAAATCGCCGCCCTTGACGGTGTCGTAGAACAGGCGGTGGATCGAGTCGCCGTCGTTGCGGTAGTTCTTGGCGGCGTTGATGCCGCCCTGCGCGGCGATGGAGTGGGCGCGGCGCGGGGAGTCCTGGTAGCAGAACTGGATGACCTTGTAGCCCTGTTCGGCGAGGGTGGCGCCGGCCGAGCCGCCCGCGAGGCCGGTGCCCACCACGATGATGGTGTGCTTGCGCCGGTTGGCGGGGTTGACCAGCTTGGCCTCGAAGCGGCGCTTGTCCCAGCGCTCGTGGATGGGGCCGGCGGGGGCCTTGGTGTCGGCGACCGGCTCGCCGGTCGTGTAGTCGGCGTAGGAAGTCATGGGTCAGTTCACCACTCCGGTCATGACGCCCACGGGCACGGCGACGAAGCCGGCCGTGAGCAGCAGCGCGAGGACGTTGGCGACGGTCTTCAGGGCGCGGTCGCGGGTGCGGCTGCCGACGCCGAGGGTCTGGGCGGCGGCCCAGAAGCCGTGCCGGATGTGCAGGCCGACGGCGAGCATCGCGACGATGTAGATGGCGTTGCCGTACCAGGTGGAGAAGGTGTCCACGACGTTCTGGTAGGGCTTGCCGCTCTCGAAGCCGCCGGAGTGCACGGTGCCGGTGGTCAGGTCGAGGATGTGCCAGAGGATGAACAGACCGAGGATGATCCCGCCCCAGCGCATGGTGCGCGTCGCATAGCTGGCCCGGGGCTTGCTGTGCACGTACTTGCTCGGGCGCGCCTTGATGTCGCGGCGGCTGAGCTGGTACGCGGAGACGGCGTGCGCGACGACGGCGAGGACGAGGACGACGCGGACGAGCCAGAGCGTCCACTCGTAGTGCATGAAGGGCTCGCCGATGGTGCGCAGCCAGTGAGCGTAGTGGTTGAACTCGCCCGCCCCGAAGAAGATCTTCAGATTGCCGAGCATGTGGACGACCAGGTACAGCAGCATGATCAGTCCACTGACCGCCATCACGGTCTTCTTGCCGACGGTCGAGTCCCACACGGTGCGTGCCATGGACGGCCGTCGGTCCGTCCGCGTTGCCAGAGCCATGTCATCAGACGCTAGGGCCGAAAGGCCCTATCAGTCCAAGACATGGTACAGCTCGTTCCGATAGGCACTGCCTATGGAAGGGCTACGATGGCGGGCATGCAGTTCCAGCAGCTCCAGTACTTCGTGGCGGTCGCCGAGACCCGGCACTTCACACGGGCGGCCGAGGCGGTGCATGTGGCGCAGCCGTCGCTGTCGCAGCAGATCAAGGCGCTGGAGCGGGAGCTGGGCGCGGATCTGTTCCTGCGCGCGCGGGGCAACATCACGCTGACCGACGCGGGTGAGGCGCTGCTGCCGCTGGCCCGGCGGATCCTGGCCGACGCGGAGACCGCCCGGCACGAGGTGCAGGAGCTGGTGCAGCTGCGCAGCGGGCGGGTGCGGCTGGGGGCGACGCCGAGTCTGTGCACGGGTCTGCTGCCGGATGTGCTGCGGGCCTTCCACGACCGCTATCCGGGCATCCGGCTGCTGATCGAGGAGAGCGGTTCGCACGATCTGGTGCGCGAGCTGGCGCGCGGTGCGCTGGACCTGGCGCTGGTGGTGCTGCCGCTGCCGACGCCGTCACCGGCGCTGACCACCGTGGAGCTGCTGCGGGAGGACCTGGTGGTGGTGTCCTCCCCGGACGCGCCCAGGCCGGGCCGGGGCCGGCGCTCGGTGCGCATCGCCGACCTGGAGGGCGAGCGCCTTGTGATGTTCCGCCACGGCTACGACCTGCGCGAGCTGACCGTCGCGGCGTGCCGCTCGGCCGGCTTCGAGCCGTCCTTCGCGGTGGAGGGCGGCGAGATGGACGCGGTGCTGGGATTCGTCCGGGCCGGTCTGGGCATCGCCGTGGTGCCGCGCATGGTCGCCTCCCGCGCCGGGCGCGGGCTGCGGGTCACCCCGCTGGCGCGGCCGGGACTGCATCGCACCATCGCCCTGGCGCACCGCAGCGACGTGGCCCCGCCGCGGGCCGCACGCGAGCTGCAGCGGATGCTCCTGGAGCGGTGAATCCCCGCCGATGCCGCCGGGGACGCCTTTCAGGAGGTCGCGTCCGCCAGGGTCAGCTCGTGCAGCCGCTCGGGGGGACCCGGCCGGGCGTAGTACCAGCCCTGGGCCGTGTCGCACCCCAGTATCCGCAGCTGCTCGGCCTGGGCCCCGGTCTCCACGCCCTCCACGGTGACCGCGAGGTCGAGGCTGTGGGCGAGGGAGACGATGCCCTCCACGATCTTCAGGTCGACCGGGTCGGCCGGGAACTGCTGCATGCTCTGGGTGAAGGAGCGGTCCAGCTTGAGCACTCTCACCGGCAGGCGGCGCAGATTGGCGAGGTTGGAGTAGCCGGTGCCGAAGTCGTCCAGGGCGATGTCGACTCCCATCTCGGCCAGCCGGCGCAGCGGTTTGAGCAGGTCGTCGTCGGCGCCGATCAGGGCGGACTCGGTGACCTCCAGGCACAGGGCGCTCGGCTCCACGCCGGTGCGTTCCAGGATCTCGACAGTGTCCTGCACCAGTCCGGGGTGGGTGAGCTGGCAGGGCGAGAGGTTGACGTTGATGCGGAGCGGACCGGTGGCCTCGGTGCCGCCGTTGCGCTCCTGCCAGGCGCGGGCCTGGCGCACCGACTGCTCCAGCACCCAGCGGCCGAGCGGCACGATCAGACCGGTGTGCTCGGCGAGCGGGATGAACCGGTCCGGGGAGAGCACGCCGTGCTGCGGGTGCAGCCAGCGCACCAGGGCCTCGGCGCCGCGCACACTGCCGTCGCCGAGGTGCACCAGCGGCTGGTACTCGATGAAGAACTCGCCGCGTTCCAGGGCGGTGGGCAGCGCCGTGGTCAGCCCGTGCCGGGTGATGGCGCGGGCGTCGGCCTCCGGGTCGGCGACCTCGAAGCGGTTGCCGCCCGCGGACTTGGCCCGGTACATGGTGATGTCCGCGCTGCGCAGCACCTCCGCCGCGCTGCGCTCCCCCGCGGGCCCCTCGACGATGCCGATGCTGCCGCGGACGGTCAGTTCCCGGCCGTCGATGCTGATGGGGGCGAGCAGCGCGTTCATGATGCGGGCGGCGAGCTCGTCGACCTTGCGCCGGGTGTCGGGGCCGGTGGTCAGCGCGACGAACTCGTCGCCGCCGAGCCGGGCGACCATCTCGCCGGGCGCGGTGGCGCAGGACTGGAGCCGGTCGGCGACCTCGACCAGCAGCCGGTCGCCGGCCGCGTGGCCGAGGCTGTCGTTGACGGTCTTGAAGCCGTCCAGGTCGAGGTAGCACAGCCCGAAGCGCTGGCCCTCGCCGGCGGCCAGCGCCTTCTCCAGCCGCTCGAAGAAGAAGGTGCGGTTGGGCAGGCCGGTGAGCGCGTCGTGGGTGGCCTCGTAGCGCAGCCGCAGATTGAGCAGCCGGCGCTCGGTGGTGTCCTCCATGAGGGCCAGCTGGTACTGCGGGTTGCCGTCGGCGTCCCGCAGCAGGGAGACCGTCAGATTGGTCCACAGGACCGTTCCGTCAGGCCGGTAGAAGGCCTTCTCCACGTGGTAGTGGTCGCGTTCTCCGCGCACCAGCTCCTCGTAGAGCTTCCAGACCTGCGGGGCGTCGTCGGGGTGGGTCCACTGCAGGACGTTGCGGCCGCGCAGCGCCTGCTCGGACTGCCCGAACATGCGCAGCAGCGCCCCGTTGACCTGGAGCACGTTGCCCTCGAGGTCGGCGATGCCGATCCCTATGGCCGCGCCCTCGAACACCGCGCGGAACCGGGCCTCGGTGGCGTGCAGGGCCTGCGCCACCACGCCCTGGGCGCGCAACGCGGCCTGGGCGATGGCCTCCTGCTCGGCCAGGGTCCGCCGGCGCAGCGCCTCCGCGAAGCCGGCGGCCAGGGCGTGCTGCAGCCGGGCGCAGCGCGCCCGCAGGTCCTCGCAGTCCCCGTCGCCGCCGCAGTAGAGCACCAGGTAGGAGTCCAGGCAGTCCAGGGTGCGGCTGAGGGCGTCCGGGTCGGTGCAGTGCGCCTCCACCAGGGCGGCGCCGGCCGTCCGGCCGGCCTCCGGGTCGAACACCCGGGCGTGCAGCGCCTCGCCCAACCGCCGTGCCGCCGGGAGCAGTTGCTCCTCCAGCTCGGCCCGGGTCGACGACGTCGAGGTCACCGGGAAGACCGCCCGGCTCCAGATGGTCGTGAACCGGCGCAGTCTGTCCTCCGGCCCGTCCGGCTGTGCGCTCACGCCTTGCGCCCCACGCCCGCGAACCCGGAGAACGCGAACGGATCCTCGTCCTCCGGCGGGGAGTCCGGCCTCCAGCGCGGCGGCGGCACAAGTCCCGGTTCCACCATGTCGTACCCCTCGAAGAACCGCGCGATCTCCTCGCGCGAGCGCATGATCAGCGGATTGCGGATGGCCTTGTAGACGTCCACCGCTCCCCCGGCCCGCTCCGGCGGCAGCGGAATGCCCTCGTAGGAGGCATGGGTGAGCACGAGCATGCTGCCGGGCGCGAGGGCCTCGCGCAGTTCGGCCACCGCCGAGTACGGGTCGTCCGCGTCTTCCACGAAGTGCAGTATGGCAACGAGAAGCAGCGCGACTGGCCGATTCAGGTCGATCAGCCGGTGCACCTCGGAGCTTTCGAGGATCTCGCGGGGCTTGCGGAGGTCCGCGGCGAGGATGTCCGCGTTGTCGTTTCCCTCCAACACCGCCTGGCTGTGGGCCACGGCGACCGGGTCGTGGTCGACGTACATCACCCGCGCCCGCGGATCGGCCTCCTGCGCCACCTCGTGCACATTGCCGAAGGTGGGGATTCCGGAGCCGATGTCCAGGAACTGGGTGATGCCCTCGCCGACGGCGTACCGCACCGCCCGCCGCATGAACGCCCGGTTCGCCTGCATGACCTTGGGCAGTCCCGGCATGAACTCCATGGCCCGGCGGGCCGCTTGCCGGTCGACCTCGAAGTTGTGCGATCCGCCCAGGTAGTAGTCGTACATCCGGGCAACGCTCGGCACCGTGATGTCGATGCTCCGTGGGGCCCAGGCGGGGCGCTCCATGTATCACTCCAAGGCGTAGGCGAGCCGGTGTTCGACAGGAGGCTACTGATCGCCCGCCCGGGCGGCGACCAGAACCGGAAATCGACCGTCCGTTCCCGGTCACTGCCAGCGGCACGTGCGTGTACTGAATGCCGGATCAGTACGCAGAATCCGGTCATTCGGCCGTTCCGCCGCTTTCACCGCCCTACTCGGCAAAACGGCCCGCCCCCCGCGCTCGATGCGCGGGGGGCGGGCCGTGGCCGGGGGCGCCGGAGTGGACGACACCCTGGGGAGGTTGCTACTTCTCCTGCGCTCCGACCGGCTTTCCGTCGGGCCGTACGGCGTACCAGGTGCCGCCGACGCCCTGACCGTTGGTGTCGCCGGGCTTCTTGTCACCGGCGAAGGTGTAGATGGGCCAGCAGTTGATGGTCTGCTGGTCGGCGCCGTCGGGCCGGGTGAAGGTCATGTAGCCCTTCTTCTGGATGCCCTTGGTGTCCTCGAAAGGCACCGGCGAGACCACCGGCCACTTCTGCAGGCACTCGCCCTTGCACGCGGAGACGGGCTTCGGCCAGGCCTCGTCCTTCATGAAGCGGTAGACCGTCATGCCGTTCTTGTCGACGACGATCTCACCGAGCTTCGGGTCCTTGCGGGTGGACAGGCCGAACTGCTCGGCCGCCTGCGCCTTCTTGCCCTCGGGGTTCAGCGCGTACCACTTGCCGCCCACGCCCTGGCCCTTGACGTCACCGGCGTTGATGTCCTTGACGTAGCGGTAGGCGGGCCAGCCGCCGATGGTGAGCTGCTTGGTGCCGTCGGCACGTGTCACCTCGCCGAGGAGGGACTTGTCGATTCCCTCGCCGGCCGTGGCGTCGTCGGCGGGCACCGGCGGCCAGGTCTTGGCGCAGTCGCCGTCGCAGTTGGACTTGGGCGGCTCGGCGACGTCCTGGTCGAAGCGGTACAGGGTGCGGCCGAGACCGTCGGTCACCACCTTGCCGAGCTCCGCGTTGGCCGACACCGTCAGCTTGCCGGCGGAGTTGTCCGGCGCGGTCGAGGCCTCGGCCGTGCCGCCGGGGGCCTTTCCGGCCCCGGCGTAGTCACCGGATCCGGCCGCGCCCACGTTCTGGCTGCTGGCCGGCGGCGGAGCATCCTGACCGCAGGCCGTCGTCAGGGCCAGCACCGCCGCTGCGCTCGCCACGAGCGAGGCGGTCCGCCAGGAGGTCTTCATCGTCAACTCCACATCATCGCAAGGGTGTTGTGTTGCAGCGCCCTGCTGTGCCGCCGCTCGACGATGAGTACGCACCGAAGCACCTGTTGTGTTCAACGCGACGCCATTTTCTTTTGAGGCGCGAGTGCTCGGCTCCCCGGGAGCCCCCTGCCCTGCTCCTGGAGAGCCCCCTGCCCCTCTCCGGCGACATTCCCTGATTCGGGGGCAATCCTGACGCACTCCGGCGTGGCCCGGTCCGGCTCGACTCATGATCCTCGCCGTGCAAGCACTCGTACCGACCCGATCCGCGCTCGCCGCACGGGCGTTGGCCGCGGCCGCGCTGGTCTGGGCGCTGCTGGGTGCGCCGGGCGCGGCGATGGCCGACGCCTGCGCGTACGCCTCGACGGGGCCGGAGGGCACCGAGGCGGTGGCGGTCGCGGGCAGCCTGACCTGGCCGGTCCCGCCGTGCTCCCCACCGTCGTCCCCCACGCCCACCCCGACACCCACCCCCACACCGTCACCGCCCCCTCCTGCGCCGCCCTCGCCCGAGCTCACGCCCACGAAGGCCCCGCCACCGCCGAGACCCAGCCCCACGCCGACGCCCACTCCTCCGCCCCCGCCCGCGGCCCGCCCGGCGCCACCCCTGCCCAGCCCGACCCCCACACCACGACCCACGCCGCCCCCGCCCCCGGCGCCCACCCCGCCGGCCAAACCCAAGCCCCGCCCGTCCGTGACGCCGGTGCACTATCCGCCGCACCGCCCGGCCAGACCCACCCGGCCCTCCCGCGGTGCCACCTCGCCGCTGACCTTCGTCCTGCTGATCACGGCGCCCGCGGCGGTCGCCGTGGCCGCCCTGCGTCCCCGCTGATCCCGACCGACTCTGGAGGATCCCTTGCCGGAATGGCTTGTTCTCACCCTCGCGATGCTGGCCGCCGGTCTCGTGGTGGTCGTCATCACCGTCGTACGGCACCGCAGGGCGGCCGACGTCGAGGACACCAGCGAAACCCCGGACGTCATCGAGTACATGACGATGTGGATCGGCGTGGTGTACGCCATCGTCCTGGGCCTCGCCATCGCGGGGGTCTGGGAGGGCCGCAGCGCCGCGCAGGACCATGTGCGGGCGGAGGCCGCGGCGCTGCACGAGATCAAGGAGCGGGTACGGGTCTACCCGGCCGAGGTCCGCGACCGCATCCGTGACGACGTCGACGCCTGCGTCGAGCACGTACTCACCACGGAGTGGCGCAGCATGGCCGACAAGGGCGAGGTGACGGAGCGCGGCGCCGAACTCCTGGACCGGCTGCGCCGCGACGTCACCGACTACGAGCCACGCACCGACTTCGAGGCCCAGGCCTACCAGCCCCTGGTGGACCAGGTCACCGCGGCCGACCAGGCACGCACCGCCCGCGCGGAGTCGACCGGCAACACCATGCCGGGCGTGGTGTGGTTCGGCCTCCTCACCGGAGCCGTGGTCACCATCGGCATGATCTTCGCCCTCCAGATCCGCCGCACCGGCCGCGAACTCATCCTCGCCGGCGTGTTCTCGGCCCTGATCGCGTTCCTCCTCTACCTCATCTAAGACTTCGACGCCCCGTACAGCAGAGACGCGGCGGAGTCCGCGGAACCGTTCCGCTACCTGTTCCCGCACATCTGAGCCCCTGACACGCATCCCGCCGGGAGGGCGGGCGCCGCGCCATGCGTGTCGCCCGGGTGGATCAAGGGTGTGACCCGTTCGCTCTACTGCGATCGCGCGCCGGGGCGCGGGTTCCTAGCGTTTCGGGCATCGAGGCGCTTTCACGGCGTGAGCGGAACAGGTCCGCAGCCGCTCCTCGGAACCCGGAGGATTCACCATGCACGCGATACGCGTCGCTTCCGCCGCGCTGGCAGGCGCCGGCGCCCTCACTTTCGCCAGTGCACCGGTCGCCGGTGCCGAGACGGCCGCCGGTGCCCCGCCGGCGGCCGTCTCGTACGTCGGACGGGCCCCGGCCCTGGACGGCGGCATCACGCCGTTCGGTTTCGAGGTGAAGCCGAACATCGTGGAGCCGGGTGACACGGTGGGGTTGCGGGTGGAGCGGGACGACGGGGGGTGCAGAGGGCCGGCGAGGGTCTCCTCGGCGGTGTTCGACACGGTCACCATCCCGCCGCAGCGGTCGACGGCGATGGCCGTGGTGGACCGGGATGCGCGGGTCGGGGCGGAGTACCGGGTGGAGTTCACGTGTGACGGCGCCACCGGGAGCACGGTGCTGACCGTGGTCGGCGGTACGCCGGTGCCGCTGCCCTCTCCGATCGACGAGGAGCCCGGACGGCACTCCGAGGGGTACCACGGCCGCCACCCCAGGGGTGTGCACGCCGGCGAGGGCGGCACGCTCGCCGGGATCGACCTCGGCAGGGTGGGTCTGGGCGCGGTGTTCGTCACGGGGGCGCTCGGGGTGGCGTACCGGCTGTCCCGGCGCGGGCGCACCGAGGACGGCGGCTGACGGCAAGGCTGCGCCCCGGAACCGCACCGGGGTTCCGGGGCGAGGCCCACGTGCGCGGCGCGGCCCGACGGCGCCTCAGATCCGCTTCTCGGCCCGGCGGCGCATCCAGAAGAAGCCGCCGCCGGCCAGCGCGGCGGCCACCAGGGCACCGCCGATGGCGATGTCGGTCGGGGTCGCTCCGGTGGTGCTGGAGCCGCCGATGCCGCCGCGGACACCGCCGATGACGGTGAAGGCCGCGGGCCGGGTCAGGCTGCGGTTGGAGCACTGGACGTGGACGTCGTAACGGCCGGGCCGGGCATCGGGGTTGACGGTGGCGGTACCCCTGGCGGTGCTGCTGCGTCCGCCGATCGGGGTCAGCTCGGTCCGGTGGAAGGCCTCGGACGTGGCGTGGCCGCCGTGGGGGCAGCCGTCGGCCGTGATGGTCAGCTGGCCGCCCGCGGCGATCACGCTGGGCATCACGACGATGTTGTGCGGTCCGGGGACCTGGCCGCCGTCGGCGTGTGCGGCCGGGGCGGCGAGTCCGAGGACGGCGACGGCGGCACCGGTGGCCGCGAGGGCACGTGGATTGCGCATGTGTTCCTCCGCGGAAGGCGCCCCGGGTCCCGTCCCCGGTCGATCGGCGAGAAAGCGCCTCCCGCAACGACAGTCGGGTGCGGTGCCCCGGCCCGCATGTCGGCGATGGTCCGTCCCGGTGAGGCCGTGCCCCGTGCCCGGACCGCTTGACCGGTTATCGCCGCAGGTCACGGACCGTCAGAAGATCTTCGGCCGGCACCGCCTCGGATGGCGCATGGCCGCACGCCCCGGCCACCCGTTCGCCGCTGCCCCGTCGCCGGTTGTGCGCACGGCACTTAGCGTTTGGCCATGCGCGAGTGACGCGGCGACGGCCGTGTCGAGAGGGGAAGGCGAATGTCTGCTTTCGAGGCGGGCGAACCGGAAGAGGCGCAGCGCCCGAGGAAGCGCGCGCCGTGGGGCGCGATAGCGCTGGTGCTGCTCACCGGGCTCGCGCTCATCCGCAACGGCTCAGGGGAGTTCGACGAGGGTCCGCCGCAGCCCGCCAGCGCGGCGGCCGCCGACACCCGCTCCGGCGCCGCGATCACGGTTGGGACGGTCGCTCCGCTGCCGTTCGCGGTGCCGGACCGGGTGCTGATCCCGGCGATCAATGTGGACGCGCCGATGATCCCGGTGGGTCTGGACGCCGAGGGCTGGGTGGACGCGCCGCCGCCGGAGGACCCGAATCTGGCCGGGTGGTTCAGCGGCGCGGTCACTCCGGGCGAGAAGGGCACGGCGGTCGTCGTCGGCCATGTCGACAACCAGCAGGGCCCGGCCGTGTTCTACGGGCTCGGCGCGCTGAACAAGGGCCAGCGCGTGGAGATCCTGCGGCGGGACGGCAAGACGGCGGTGTTCGAGATCTACGGCGTCGAGGTGTTCGCCAAGAACAGCTTCCCCGGTGAGCGTGTGTACGCCTCCAAAGGCGCCCCGGAGCTGCGGGTGATCACCTGTGGCGGCGGGTTCTCCCCACTGGAGGGCTACGACGGCAATGTGGTCGCCTTCGCCCGCCTGGTCGAGGTCCGCTGAGGGCCTCGTACCGGGCGGGCGGGAGGGGGTCCGGCGGGGTCAGACGTACGGCCGGCGGGGCACTCCGATGTGGTAGCCGGAGTCGAGCAGCTGGGGCAGGTAGTCGCGCAGGGCCCGGACACTCTGGGAACGTTCGCCCCCGGCGTCGTGGGAGAGCACCACGACGCCGGGGGCGGCGCCGTTCTCCACCCGTTCGACGATGGTGCGGGTGCCGGGGGTGGTCCAGTCGAGGGTGTCGACGGTCCAGGCGAGGGGTTCCATGCCCAGATCCGCGCCGAGCTGGAAGGTGGCGCGGTTCCAGGCGCCGTAGGGGGCCCGGAACCACTGCGGGGGCTCGCCGTAGGCCTTCTCGATGACCTCGCAGGTGCGTTCCATCTCGGCGCGGATGCGGCTGCGGCGCAGGCTGGTCAGCAGCGGGTGGGACCAGGTGTGGTTGCCGACGACATGGCCCTCGTCGGCCATCCGGGCCAGCAGGTCCCGGTTCTCGGCGGCCGTCTCCCCGCACACGAAGAACATCGCGCGCACGTCGTACGCGGCCAGGGTGTCGAGGATGTCGGGGGTGTAGCGGGGGTCGGGGCCGTCGTCGAAGGTCAGGACCATGGTGTTGCCGCGTCCGGTCATGCGCAGCAGCGGTGCGCTGCGCACGGGGGTCCGGCCGGGCACGGCACGGGGCGGGCCGTAGCCGGTGAGCGGCTGGAGGCGGTACGCGGACGGCCTGAGCGGGCTGCGGGCGGCCTGGGCGCCGGCCGCGGGCGCCGCCGGTGCGGCCGTCCTCCTGCCGGTGCCGGTGGCGAGCGCTCCTGCCAGCCCGGCGGCCCCCATGGAGGCGGCGCCGGCCAGCAGCGCCCGGCGCCGCGTGAGGAAGTGACACTTCTGCATGAGACATCAGTCGCCCAGCGGAAGGCCGACGCACTTCAGCGACACCGGTGTGGCGGCACGAAACCACCCGGTCGGCTCAGCGTTCCGTCAACGCCGGCGCATCAGCGCGGACGCGCGCGCCGAGCGGGAGCGGGGCCGCGGGCGCCGCGAGGCGAGGGCCGCGGGCGGCGCCAGGCGAGGGCTGCGGGCGGCGCCAGGCGAGGGCTGCGGGCGGCGTGCGGCGGGTGCGCGGAGGGGCGGGCTGCGGGTGCGCGGACGGGGGCTGGGAGGTCGCGGAACGTGTTCGATAGCCTCGCGGCGTGAAGGAACCACACTCCGGGCAGTTCGAACGCGGCACCGACGGGCCCAAGGTGATCGTCGTCGGAGTGGACGGCTCCGAGTCCTCCATGCGGGCCGCGGCCTACGCCGCCGGTCTGGCCCGTCGGCAGGGCGCGCTGCTGGCCCTGGTGTACGTGCAGCCGGTGATGGCGGCGGGCGCGGCGCTGGGGGCGCCGGTGGCGGCGGTCACCGATGAGATCGCCGAGGATCTGATGGCGCAGATCCGGGAGGCGACCGAGCGGATGCGGGGCATCTTCGAGGTCCGCTGGGAGTTCCACACGTTCCGGGGCGACCCCTTCAACGGCCTGGCGAAGGCGGCGGACGACCTCAAGGCGGACGCGGTGGTGGTCGGTGCCTCCGAGCAGGCCGGCCACCGCTTCATCGGCTCGGTGGCGGTGCGGCTGGTGAAGGCGGGGCGCTGGCCGGTGACCGTGGTGCCGTAGGACCTGCCGGTCGGCCGGGGTGCCGCAGGAGCTGTCGCTGGTCCGGGGTGCCGCAGGGCCCGTCGGGCGTCCGTTGCTGACGTGGCGCGTGCGTCCCGTGTCGCTCAAAGGTGTGCGTGGTGTCTTCCCTCTCGGCCCGGCCGGGGGCATCATGATCCGCCGTCAGCCGTTTGCCTGTCGCGAAGAGGTGAGGCGCATGGCCGGGCTCCGGATGGGTGAGGGCGTTCTCCGCCGCAAACCCATCGAGCACATCGAGGAGACGGAAGTCGGCGAGGGCACACGGCTGGACCGCACCCTCGGCCTGGGTCAGCTGACCGCGATCGGCGTGGGCGGCATCATCGGCGCCGGCATCTTCACGCTCGCCGGTACGGTCGCCAACGGCACGGCCGGACCTGCGGTGCTGGTCTCCTTCCTCATCGCCGGTGTGGCCAGCGCCGCCGCCGCGCTGTCCTACGCGGAGTTCGCGGGGCTGATCCCCAAGGCGGGCTCGGCCTACACGTACGGGTACGCGGTGCTGGGCGAGCTGGCGGGCTGGTTCATCGGCTGGGACCTGCTGCTGGAGTACACGGCGATCGTGGCGGTGGTCGGCATCGGCATCTCCGGCTACTTCAGCTTCCTGGTGAACGAGATGGGCGCCGACCTGCCCAACTGGATGCTGGGCGCCCCCGGCACCGGCGATGGCCACAAGATCGATCTGTTCGCGGCGCTGCTGTGCCTGCTGATCGCCTTCCTGCTGAACATGGGCATCAAGAACGCGGCCCGGTTCGAGACGGTGGTCGTGGTGCTGAAGGTGCTGGTCGTGCTGCTGGTGATCGCGGTCGGCGTCTTCCACATCGACACCTCGAACTACAACCCGTTCTTCCCGTACGGGGTGGGCGGCGCGTTCACGGGTGCGGCGACGGTGTTCTTCGCGGTGTTCGGCTACGACGCGATGTCGACGGCGGCGGAGGAGTCCAAGGACGCCCAGAAGCACATGCCGAAGGCGATCATCTACTCGCTGATCATCTCGATGGTGCTGTACGTGGCCGCCTGTCTGGTGCTGACGGGCATGCAGAACTACACCGAGATCGATCCGGAGAGCGGCTTCTCCACGGCGTTCAAGTCGGTGGGTCTGACCGGGCTCGCGGACCTGATCGCGGTGGGCGCCATCATCGGCATCCTCACCGTGATGTTCACCTTCATGCTGGGTGTGACCCGGGTCTGGTTCGCGATGTCCCGCGACGGGCTGCTGCCGCACTGGTTCGCCAAGACCCACCCGACCCGGCATGTCCCGACCCGCGTCACCTGGATCGTGGGCGTGGCCTCGGCCGCGATCGCCGGTTTCCTGCCGATCGGCGAGGCGGCCGAGCTGACCAACATCGGCATCCTGCTGGCGTTCGTGGTGGTGTGCACCGCGGTGATCGTGCTGCGCTACCGGCAGCCGGACCTGCCGCGCAGCTTCCGCACGCCGTGGATGCCGGTGGTGCCGGCGCTCGGTGTGGTGTTCTCCATCTGGCTGATCACGTTCCTGCAGTGGCAGACCTGGGTGCGCTTCGCAGTGTGGTTCGCCGTCGGCCTGGTGATCTACTTCGGCTACTCGTACCGGCGCTCGGAGCTGGCGCGCCGTGCGGGGCCGGCGGAGCAGGAGAGCGGGCGGTAGCGCCGGCCCCGCCCCCGTAGGCGGGACCGGCGGGTCTCCACTAGAGCGAGCCGAGGAAGTCGGTGACGAGCGCGTTGTAGACGTCGGGCCGTTCCTCGTTGGGGTAGTGCGCGGTCCCCTCGACGGTGGCCAGGCGGCCGTCGGGGACGGTCCGGGCGAGCCGCTCGGTCATGCGCAGGTGGTCGTCGGAATCCAGGGCGCCGCGCACGGCGAGCACCGGGACGCCGATCCCGCGGGCGCGCTCCCAGGTCTCGGTGACGGGCACGCGGTGGTCCGGCTCGCCCGCGGTGTGCTTGCGGATGGTGTCCAGTGCCATCTCCCGGTGCCTGTGCAGGATCTCGGGCGGCACCTCGTCGGCGGTGCGGTGCGGTCCGGGGAGGAAGCGCAGGAACGCCTCCACCCAGGCCTCCACGTTCCCGGCGGCCAGGGCCTTGGCCCACTCGGCCATGAGCGAGGTGGTCCAGGGGTCCTGGAAGTCGGGCTCGCTGGTGCCGGCGCCCGTGACGACCAGCGCGCGGACCAGGCCGGGGTGTTCCAGTGCGGTGTCCACCGCCGTGCCCGCGCCCATGGACAGGCCGATCAGCACCGCCGAGTCGATGCCGAGGTGGGCCAGCAGCGCGGCGACGTCGTCGGTCTGGCGGTAGGGGCGGGTGGCGTTGGCGGAGGCGCCGTGGCCGCGGGCGTCGGGCGCGATCACCCGGTGGGTTCCGGCGAGGGCGGCCACCTGGGCGTCCCACATGCGGTGGTCCAGGAACCCTCCGTGCAGCAGGACGACCGGGTCCCCCGAACCGGCCTCGAGGTAGGCGAGGTCGCCGTCGCCGGAAGCGAAGTAGCGCAGAGCCGGAGCATCAGTCATGACAACCAAGGTGTCATTTTCTGTCGCGCATGACAACCCAGGTGTCATCATGATGGGGTGAACGACACCGATGCCCCGCTGCCGCACCACGGCGCCCGGCCACCGTCCGATGTCCCGCTCCCGCCGGACGAACTCGCCCACCGCCTCACCGAGGTGTACGACGTGGTCGGCCCCCTCTACCGGCGCGTCCAGCGCCTGGTGGAGCAGAACCTGGCCCCCGAGGGCCTCTCCGTCGGCGTGCGGGCGGTGCTGACGCTGCTGCACCGCGGCGGGCCGATGACGGTGCCGGAGATGGGCCGCGCCCAGTCGATCAGCCGTCAGTTCGTGCAGCGCATGGTGAACGACGCGGCGGAGCGCGGGCTGGTGGAGAGCGTGCCCAACCCCGCGCACCGCCGGTCCTCGCTGATCCGGCTCACCCCCCGGGGCTCGTCGCTGATCACCGCCGTCCTCGACCGGGAGCACCGGATGCTCCGCGAGGTGGGCGGGGATCTGACGGACGCCGAGGTGACGGCGTGCCTGCGGGTGCTCGGCGCCATGCTGTCCGCCCTGGACCACGTGGACGTCGGCTGAGCGCTTCCGGGCGGGGCCGCCTTCGACCGTGGGTTCCCCAGAACTCCCCCGCGACCGGCCCGCTACTCCCCCATCACGAGTCCGTCCTGGGCCGCGCCCCGGCTCATCACCACCGCGCTGATGCGGTCGCGCACGGCATGCACCTCGGCGCCCTGGGCGATCGCCCGGTTGAGGTTGACCACCCGGCCGGCGTCGAGGTCGAACAGCTGCGGGACGAACTCCGCGCGGGTCACCTCCCAGCGCCCGCCGGGCCGCTCGGGCGGGGTGAAGGTGAAACGGGCGACCGTGGACTGGTTGGCGCGCGGGTCCCGGGCGCCCCGCTGGTCGAACATCTCGCCGGCGATCTGGTCGCCCATCCCGTAGACCACCCAGGTGCCGTTGACCTTCTCGTAGGCCTGCGGGACATGGGCGTGGGTGCCCAGGATCAGGTCGATGTCGGGCCGGCCGCCGGAGCGGGAGGCGGTCAGTGAGCGGGCCAGGGCGACCTGCTGCTCGTCGGGGTTCTCCTGCCACTCGGTGCCCCAGTGCAGCGAGACCACCACCACATCGGCGCCCGCGGTCCGGGCGGCCCGCGCGTCGGCGATGATCCGCGCCTCGTCGATGAGGTGGACGGACCAGGACTGGTCGGGCGGATACGGCGAGACGGCGGTGCCGTAGGTATAGGCGAGGTGGGCGACCTGGGCCTGGCCCGCGCGCAGCACGGTCACGGTGCGGGCCTCCTGCTCGGTACGGGCGGAGCCGGAGTGCCGCACCCCCGCCCGGTCGAGGGCGTCGAGGGTGCGCCGGATGCCCTCGGAACCCGCGTCCAGGCTGTGCTCGGAGGCGGTGGAGCAGCCGTCGTAGCCCGTGGCGGCGAGGCCGGCGGCGATCTCGGGCGGCGAGTGGAACACGGGGTGACCGGTGTACACGCCGTCGGCGCCGTAGACCGTCTCCATGTGACACAGCGCCAGATCGGCGGGGGCGACGACGGAACGGATGCCGGAGAGCATCGGCCGGAAGTCGTGGCCGGTGCCGCCCGCGTCGAAGCGGGCCCGGTCGATGACCGAGGTGTGCGGCAGGATGTCTCCAGAGCCCACCAGGGTGAAGCCGCGCGCGGCGGACGGCGCGTGCTGTCCGCCGGCGGGCGGGCGGTGGTCCTTCGCCTGGCAGGCGGCGCCCGCCGCGAGGACGACGGTCAGGGCCAGGGCGACCTGTCGACTTCGTGCGATCATCATCTCACCCCGCTGTAGTCACATTTACGGATAAACAGGTAAGAAGTCGTTCGGGGTCCTCCCTGGCTCCGACACGCGTTTTAGGCCGTCCGGCGTGCGCGAACGGCCGTCTCGACCGTTCGTCGAACCGTTCGCCGACGCGATCGACCGCCCGCCGCACATCCGTGCGCGCGCCCTGTCGTCCCCCGGGCGCCGTGCGCTGGCATACGGCCATGACGGCCGGAATCACACTCACGAACGAGACGACCGCCGAGCACGAGCTCGCCGCGCTGCAGCGCGAGCACGGCCGGCCTCTCTTCGCGCTGCTGCTCCGGCTCTGCGACGGAGACCGGCAGCGGGCGGAGGATCTGGTACAGGAGACGCTGCTGCGTGCCTGGCAGCATCCCGAGGCACTGCGCGCCGACGCCTTCGACTCCGTACGGCCGTGGCTGCTGACCGTGGCGCGGCGGCTCGCCATCGACGCGCGGCGCGCCCGGCAGGCCCGGCCCGCCGAGGTGGGCGACGCGGTGCTGGAGAACGCACGGGTGATCTCCGATCACGCGGAACGGGCCGCCGCGACGCTCGATGTCCGCGAGGCTGTGAAGACCCTCACCCCTGAACACCGTGAAGTCCTGGTGCTGGTGTATTTCCAAGGTGCGAGCGTGGCGGAAGCGGCGAAAACCCTCGGCATCCCGCCCGGTACCGTGAAGTCCCGCGCGTACTACGCGCTGCGCGCCTTGCGCAGGGTGCTTCCGGGATACGCCGCCGACCTGCGGTGAAACCGCCGGTCGAGTCAAACCTCCGTAAAGCGCCTTGCCGACTACCCGGGTTGAGTAATCGGCTGTCCTCATCCGTGTTCCGGACCGGGGGCCCGGGTTCGGGCAACGCGCACGCACCGGAGGAAGGCAGGAAGGGATGCTGCACAGAGGTCGAGAGGGCACGGACGGCTCAGGCGGAGGCGAACTGATCGTCCCCATGGCGTGGTTGTACGCCGAGTACATCGCCGACGAACTGCTGCGCAGCGGCGATCTCATGCCGCCGACGTCCTTCGAGTTCCGGGCCGGCCGGGACGCGTTGGCGCTGACCGTCTTCCTGTCCGACACCGACGGCGAGCTGTCGGGCATCCGCGTGGTCACCCAGCTGGAGACCTGGCTGTCGCTGACCGCGTACGACCAGCCGTGGCAGGAGTGGGTGGAGGACCGCCTGGCGGATCTGACCGCCGACGCGGATCCGTCCGGCCGGACGGATCCCGACCTGGAGCTGGCCCGGGCGGCATGGCGCTGGCTCCAGGAGACCGAGCTGCTGGCGCCCGACCTCAACGCGGTGCCGGGCGGTGGCGCGGTGGCCGACGAGGACGAGGGGCCCAAGGTGTGGACCCCCGCCTGGCAGCTGGGCCTCCCGCTCAGTCACCTCGCCATCCATCTCTTCTAGGCCGAGCGAGATCTCTTCCAGGCCGAACGAGCCGGGGCTCTCCGCCAGGCCGCGAACCAGCGACCAGCCGGGGCTCTCCGCCAGGCCGCGATCGAGCCTGCGCTCGCCGCTCGGCCGCGAACGGGCCACGGCTGTTCTCCTCGCCGCGAACAAGCCAGGGCTCTTGTTGGCCGAGAACACTCCATGGACCCCGGAAATCCAAAGGTTTCCGGGAATCCGACCAATCCGCGGGGCGGGCGGCTCCGAATCCTTAGGTCACGATTCGGTGCGTGGCTTGAGTGATTCGGCTGCCTGGTGCGTACCGGTGGGAGCAAGGAGTAACCCCACCCGCACCCAACGGCACGAGGATTCGGCATGAGGTCCCTGGAGAGGCATCGCGACGTCGGCGCCTACGCGCTCGGCGTGCTGGACGAAGCGGAGGCGTTCCGCTTCGAGGACCACCTCATGGAGTGCCCCAGCTGCGCTGCCGAGGTGACCGAATTCGGTCCCACCACACGGCAGCTGATGCTCTACCGGCGCTCCACTCCTCGTCTGGTGCACCCGCTGGCCAAGCCGGGTCCGGCGATGCTGGACCGGCTGCTGTCGGAGGTGACCGTCCGGCGCCGGGCAAGCCGCCGCAAACTGCTGTTCGCGCTGGCGGCATCGGTGGTGTTCGCGGTGTCCGCACCGGCCGTGGCGATCGTCGCGGGCGGCGAGGACGAGCCGGCGAGCATCGCGGCGACCGACGAGCGGTCCGGGGTGTGGGCGCAGATCACGACGGAGGACAAGGACTGGGGCAGCCACATGGAGCTGAAGGTCAAGGACGGCGCGGGCCCGCGCGACTGCCATCTGGTGGTGGTCGGCCGGGACGGCTCCGAGCACACCGTGACCAGCTGGAGCGTCCGCCGCCACGACGCCCGCCCCAACACCATGCTGGCCGGCACGGCGCTGCACCCCGACGAGATCTCCCACTACGAGGTCCGCACGGCGGACGGCGAGCATCTGGTCACCCTCGAGCCCTCCTGACGCGCGGGCCCCGGCGAACCCTCGTGACGGCCGGGCCGGGCCCCGGCCCGGCGGCCCAGGGGCAGCGGAGTCACTTCAGCAGCCGGGACAGTCGGCGGTCGGCCAGCGGCTTGCCGCCCGTCTGGCAGGCCGGGCAGTACTGCAGCGACGAGTCGCTGAAGGAGACCTCCCGGATGGTGTCCCCGCAGACCGGGCAGGCCTCTCCGGTGCGGCCGTGCACTCTCAGGCCGCTCTTCTTCTCCGCCTTGAGCCGCCCCGCGGCCACCCCCCGGGAGCGTTCCACCGCCTCGGTCAGCGTGGTGCGCAGCGCCTGGTAGAGCCGTGCCGTCTCCTCCGGCGTGAGGGAAGCGGCGAGTTTGAACGGGGACATCCGGGCGGCGTGCAGGATCTCGTCGCTGTAGGCGTTGCCGATGCCCGCGATCAGGCTCTGGTCCCGCAGCGCGCCCTTGAGCTGCCGGCGCTCGCCCGCCAGCAGTCCGGCCAGGCGGCTCTCGTCGAAGTCGTCGGCCAGCGGGTCCGGGCCGAGCCGGGCCACCCCGGGCACGTGCTGCGGGTCCGTCACCACGTACACCGCGAGCCGCTTCTGGGTCCCGGCCTCCGTCAGGTCGAAGCCGGCGCCGGTCTCCAGGGCGACGCGCAGCGCGAGCGGCCCCTTGCCGGAGCGGGGCGGGCCGCTGGGCAGCCGGTCCTTCCACTGCAGCCAGCCGGCGCGGGCCAGATGCGTGACGAACCAGGGGCCGCCGTCGGTGGCCAGCGCCAGGAACTTGCCGTGGCGCTGCACGCCGGTGACCTCGCGGCCCTCCAGGGCGGTGAGCGGCGGGTCGTAGGTCTTCAGGACGCTGATCGCCACGGGCAGCACCCGTACTATCTCGTGGCCGACCAGCTGCTCGGTGAGGAAGTCCTTGAGCGCCTCGACCTCGGGGAGTTCCGGCATACGTCCAGAGTGCCACCGGCGCGGGCGGGGCGGTCAGTCCGGATCGTCGTCGTCGTGCTCCACGGGAAACTCGCACCACACGCACTTGCCGCCGCCGCGCGCCTCCACGCCCCACACATCGGACAGCATCTCGACCAGCAGCAGTCCCCGCCCGGACACCCCCGAGTCCCCTGCCTCGCGGCGGCGCGGCAGGGCGCTGGAGGAGTCCTCGACCTCCACCCGCAGCCGCCGCTCGGTCCCGGTGAGAACCCGGAGGGTGACCACCGCCGCGCCCTCGGTGTGCATCAGGGCGTTGGTGATCAGCTCGTCGGCGACGAGTTCGATCTCGTCGGCCTCGTCCTCCGCCCCCCAGGTGGTGACCCCGGCGCGGATCATGCGCCGGGCCTCGGACAGCGCCTCGGGGTCGCCCGGGGCGACATGCTGCTGGAGCCGCCCGCCCGCGCGGGGGCTGTCCAGGATGCGGCGGCGCAGCACCAGCAGCGCCACGTCGTCGTCGCCGCTGCGCTCCTCCGCCACCTCGATCAGCAGGTCGGCGAGTTCCCGCACGTCCTCGGGGCCGGTCCCGACCAGCGCGGCGAGGGCCTCCATGCCGTCGTCGAGGTCGGCGCCCGGCTGCTCGACCAGGCCGTCGGTGCACAGCAGCAGTGTGTCGCCGGGGTCGAGCTCCATGGTGCCGACCGGGTAGTCGAGCTGGTCGAACTCGGCGGACAGGCCGAGCGGCAGCCCGCCGGGGACGCAGACGCGGCGGCACGAGCCGTCGTCGCCGCGCCGCACCAGCGGGTCGATGTGCCCGGCCCGCACCATCTGCAGCACCCCGGTGGACAGGTCGGCCTCGGCATACAGGCAGGTGGCGGAGCGGTCGGTGTCGAGCTCGTGCAGGAAGCCCGAGGCGCGGGCCATCACGGTGGCCGGCGGATGACCTTCGGCGGCGTAGGCGCGCAGCACGATGCGCAGCTGGCCCATGACGGCGGCGGCGTGGGTGTCGTGGCCCTGGACGTCGCCGATGACCGCGCCGACCCGCCCGCCGGGCAGCGGGATGAGGTCGTACCAGTCGCCGCCGATGTCCCGGCCGAAGGTGCCGCCGATGCTGGCCGCGCGGTAGCGGACGGCGACGTCGGCGCCGCGCACGCTGGGGATGGTGCGGGGCAGCATCGCCTGCTGGAGCCCCTGCGCCAGGTCCATCTCCTGCTCGTAGAACATGGCGCGCTGCAGGCTCTGGGCGATGCTGCTGCCCAGGGCGACGAGGATGTTGCGGTCCTCCGGGGAGAAGCCGTGGCGGTCGCTGTAGAGCAGGCCCATCGCGCCGATGGGGCGGGCCTGGACGATGAGCGGCAGGTAGGCCGCCGAGGTGATGTTCAGGTCGGTGATGTGCGGCCAGAGCACCGGGAAGCGCTCGGCGAACTCCTCGGGCGACTCGATGTAGCAGGGGCTGAGGGTGCGCACGCACTCGCTCATCGGGTACGGCTCGTCGATGCGGGTGATCCGGGTGCCCTCCACATAGCTGCCCTCGGGGCCCTCGGCGATCAGCCGGATCCGGCCGGCCTCGATCAGGCCCAGCACCAGACTCGTGGCGCCCAGGTGGGTGAGGCCGTGGGTGTCCTTGATGGCGTCCATCACCTCCTGCACCGTCCGGGCGTGGGCCAGGGCGGCGGTGGCGAGCTGGACGACGTTGGTCTGCCGGCGGCGGGCGTCCTCCTGGGCGGCCTGCTGCCGGTGGGCCTCGTGGTCCCGTAGCTCCTCGGTGGCGTCGCGGATGACGCCGAGGATGCGGCGGGGCAGCCCGGTCTCGTCCCGGCGGATGTAGCCCTGGGTGTGGGTCCAGCGCAGGGAGCCGTCGCGGCGGCGGACGCGGAAGTAGGCGCCGTAGTTCTCGCTGCCGTCCTTCAGCGCCTGGGAGACGGCGGAGTCCAGGCGGCCGGCCTCGCCGGGCGGGACGCGCATGGCGAGGCTCTCGGGGTGGTCGTCGTACTCGTCGGGGAGCACGTCGAAGATCTCGTGGGCGCGGGCGTCCAGCTGCATCAGACCGGTGTCCAGGTGCCAGTCGAAGCAGCCCATCTGGTTGAGCGCGAGGATCGAATCCGGGTGGTCCGGCCAGTCGTCCGGGAGTGACAGTGCGCTCGCTCCCCGATCAGCCATGGGCCCACCTTGCCAGGATTCACCCGAATCTTCGACTGGTGCGCCGGGTACGCGGGGCCACTCCGGCGCTCTCCGGTGATAGGGGTATACCGGAGGTGCACGGAGCGTCACAGGAGGGTTTCCGGACAGGCGGGAAGGAGCACGGCTGCCGTGGAGTGGTTCACCGCACCGGACTACTGGCTGAGCCGGCTGGTCTTCCAGCGGGCGCTCGCCGCGATCTACCTGGTCGCCTTCCTCACCGCGGCGCTGCAGTTCCGCGCGCTGATCGGCGAGCGCGGCATGCTGCCGGTCCCGCGCTATCTGCGGCTGGTGCCGTTCCGCAGGGCGCCGAGTCTGTTCCACTGGCACTACTCGGACCGCTTCTTCGCGCTGGTCGCCTGGTCGGGCTGCGCGGTGTCGGCGGCGCTGCTGGCGGGAGCGGACTCGCTGCTGCCGCTGTGGGGCGGGATGCTGCTGTGGCTGGTGCCGTGGGCGCTGTATCTGTCGATCGTCAACGTGGGGCAGACCTGGTACTCGTTCGGCTGGGAGTCGCTGCTGCTGGAGGTCGGCTTCCTCGCCGTGTTCCTCGGCAACGACGAGGTGGCCCCGCCGGTCGTGGTGCTGTACCTGCTGTGGTGGATCCTGTTCCGGGTCGAGTTCGGCGCGGGACTGATCAAGATGCGCGGCGACGAGTGCTGGCGGAAACTGACCTGCCTGGACCACCACCACGAGACCCAGCCGATGCCGGGCCCGCTGAGCTGGTTCTTCCACCATCTGCCGAAGCCGCTGCACCGGGTCGAGGTGGCCGCAAACCATGTGACGCAACTCGTCGTGCCGTGGCTGCTGTTCGTCCCGCACCCGGTGAGCACGGCGGCTGCCTCGGTGATGACCGTCACCCAGCTGTGGCTGGTGCTCTCCGGCAACTTCGCCTGGCTGAACTGGCTCACCATCGCGCTGGCGCTCTCCGCGGTCCGGTTCCCGGCCGACCCGCCGGACACGCCGGACGCCCCGCTGTGGTTCGTGGTCGTCGTCCTCGCGGTGGCGGCGCTGCTGGTGGCGCTCAGCTACCACCCGGTGGTCAACATGATCTCCCGGCGCCAGGTGATGAACCGCTCCTTCGACCCGTTGCACCTGGTCAACACCTACGGCGCGTTCGGCAGCGTCAGCCGGGTCCGCTTCGAGGTGGTGGTGGAGGGCACCGCGGACCATCCGCCCCGGGAGGACTCCGAGTGGCGGGAGTACGAGTTCAAGGGCAAGCCCGGCGACCCCCGGCACTGGCCACGCCAGTTCGCTCCGTACCATCTGCGGCTCGACTGGCTGATGTGGTTCGCCGCGCTGTCCCCCGCCTACGCCGGGGCCTGGTTCGGGGCGTTCGTGGAGCGCCTGCTGGAGAACGACCGGGACACGCTGAAGCTGCTGCGCCGCTCCCCCTTCCCCGCGGACGATCCGCCCCGGTACGTCCGCGCCCGTCTCTTCCGCTACCGCTACACCACCTGGCGGGAGCTGCGTGAGACGGGCGCCTGCTGGGACCGGACGTACGTGCGGGAGTACCTGCCGCCCACGCGGCTGACGGAGACGGCACGGAGCGGGTGAGGCGCCCGCCGGGCGCAGCGGTGAGGCGCCCCGCCTCGGCGGTGAGGCGCCCCGCGCCCGCCTCGGTCGCAGCGGTGAGGCGCCCGGCGCCCGCCCGGGACGCGTCGGAAGAGGCGCCCCGCCCGCCGCGGACACGGCGGGTGAGGCGCCCCCGTCCGCCGCGGTTCAGGCCCGCTTCAGCCGCAGGGTCATCAGCTCGAACGGCCGCAGCCGCACCGAGATCCGGTCGCCGTCGAGCACCGGCGGCTCGGTGTCCGCGAGCGGCCGTTCCAGCAGATCGGTGACCTGCACCCCGGTGGCCGGGAAGCCCGTGGTGAGGGTGGCGCGGGCCCGGCCGCCGTGGGCCTCGTGGAAGCGGACGACCACGTCGCCGCTGCCGTCGTCGGCCAGCTTCACCGCGGTGATCACCACCGACTCCCGGTCGACCGTCAGCAGCGGGGCGACCTCACCGGCGCCGGTGAGCCGCCGCTCGGGCAGGTTGATCCGCCAGCCCTCGCGCACCGCGTCGCCGATCCCGGCGCCCACCACCAGCGCGTGCCGGAAGCGGTGCACTCCCTGGTCGGTCTCGGGGTCGGGGAAGCGCGGGGCGCGCAGCAGGGAGACCCGCACCGTGGTGGTCGTGCCGCGGTCGCCCTCGGTGCGGACGGTGCGGGTCACGTCGTGGCCGTAGGTCGAGTCGTTGACGACGGCGACGCCCCAGCCGGGCTCCTCCAGATGCACGAAGCGGTGGTTGCACGCCTCGAACTTGGCGGCCTCCCACGAGGTGTTGGTGTGGGTGGGCCGGTGGAAGTGCCCGAACTGCGTCTCCGAGGCGTACCGTTCGGCGTGCAGGTCGAGCGGGAAGGCGAGCTTGAGGAACTTCTCCGTCTCGTGCCAGTCGACCTCCGTGTCCACCTCCAGCCGCCGCTCCCCCGGCGCCAGCGACAGCAGCTGGGTGACCCGGGAGGAGCCGAAGGACCGCACGATGCGGACGCCGTCTTCGGTGGCGGTGATCTCGTCGGCGTCGGTGAGGTCGGTGACGGTGTTGCGGTAGAACTTGTCGACGTCCCAGGCGTCCCACATGTTCGGGAAGTCCGGGTGCAGCTGCAGCAGGTTGCCTGCCTCGCCCGGTGCGATGGTCTCGCGGTCGGCCTCGAGGTCCCGGGCGGAGACGACCAGGCCCCGCTCGTCGATCTCGATGCGCACCAGCCCGTTGTCCAGGACGTACCCGCCGCCGGGGCGCGCCACGGGTTCGGCGGGCCGGTCCTCGCCCGCCGCCGCGGCCCCGCCGGCCAGGACGGCCGCGCGGGGGTGCGGGGCGGCGTTGAAGACCAGCGGGACGTCGGCCTCGCCGGCCAGGGCGCGCTCGGCGGCGTCGATGATGCCGTTCAGCTCGGCGGCGACCCGCTCGTAGGTGGCGCGGGCCTCGCGGTGCACCCAGGCGGTGGACGAGCCGGGCAGGATGTCGTGGAACTGGTGCAGCAGCACCGTCTTCCAGATGCGGTCCAGCTCCTCGTACGGGTAGCGGAACCCGGTGCGGACGGCCGCGGTGGCGGCCCACAGCTCGGCCTCGCGCAGCAGGTGCTCGCTGCGCCGGTTGCCCTGCTTGGTCTTGGCCTGGCTGGTGAGGGTGCCCCGGTGCAGTTCCAGGTACAGCTCGCCGACCCAGACGGGCGGTTCGGGGTACTCGGCGGCCGCCTTGGCGAAGAACTCGGACGGGGTCTCCCAGGTGACGGCCGCCGAGCCCTCGAGATTCCGCAGCCGGGCCGCCTTGGCGACCATCTCCCGGGTGGTGCCGCCGCCTCCGTCGCCCCAGCCGGTGGGTGCCAGGGAGTGCCGGGCGGCGCCCTTGTCCTTGAAGTTGCGGGCGGCGTGGGCGATCTCGCTGCCCTTCATGGAGCAGTTGTAGGTGTCGACGGGCGGGAAGTGGGTGAAGATCCGGGTGCCGTCGACGCCCTCCCACTGGAAGGTGTGGTGCGGGAACTTGTTCGTCTGCGACCAGGAGATCTTCTGGGTGAGCAGGTACTTGGACCCGGCCGCCTTGATGATCTGCGGGAGCCCGGCGGCGAAGCCGAAGGTGTCCGGCAGCCACGCCTCGTCGTTCTCGATGCCGAACTCGTCGAGGAAGAACCGCTTGCCGTGCACGAACTGCCGTGCCATCGCCTCGGATCCGGGCATGTTGGTGTCCGACTCCACCCACATCCCGCCGGCCGGCACGAACCGCCCGTCGGCCACCGCCTTCTTCACCCGGGCCCACACCTCGGGCCGGTGCTCCTTCACCCAGGCCCACTGCTGGGCCTGCGACATGGCGAAGACGAACTCCGGCTCGTCGTCGAGCAGCGCGGTCATGTTGGCGGTGGTCCGGGCGACCTTGCGCACGGTCTCGCGCAGCGGCCACAGCCACGCCGAGTCGATGTGCGCATGGCCGACGGCGCTGATGCGGTGCGCGGAGGGCACGGCGGGCGCGGAGAGCACCTCGGTGAGGCAGGAACGGGCGCGCTCCGCGGTGGCGTTGACGTCCTGGAGGTCGACCAGGTCCAGGGCCCGGTCCACGGCCCGCAGGATCTCCCAGCGGCGCGGCGAGTCCACCGGCAGCTCGGCCATCAGCTCGCCGAGCACCTCCAGGTCGATCACCAGCTGCCACACGGTCTCGTCCAGGACGGCGAGATCCATCCGGGCGAGGGTGTACTGCGGTTCGCTGCCCGCGGTGTCCTTGTCGCCGAGCGGCGTCGGCACGAAGGGGTGGTAGTCGAGGATGACGGGGTTGGAGGCGGCCTCGATGTGCAGGCGCACCTCCTCGCCGCCCTCGGCGGGTGAGCCGATGCGCACCCACTGGTTGCGCGGGTTGAGGCCCTTCACCGGGGTGCCGTCGGGCCGGTAGACCAGTCCCTCGCACTGGAATCCGGGCATGTTCTCGTCGAAGCCGAGGTCGAGGATGGCCTCGACGGTCTTCCCGGCCCACTCCTGGGGGACGGTGCCGGTGACCCGGAACCAGCTGGTGCCCCAGGGAGCGCCCCAGCGGGCGCCCACCGCGATGGGCTCCGGCTCGGCGGCGAGGCCCTCGGCGACAGGGACGGGTTCTCCGGGAGCGTGCCAGACCGCCACGTCGAGCGGTGCGGACTCCGGGTACACGGCGGGGCGGATGCGCTCGTCGAGGACACGCTTGAGGCGGGCTTCGACCAGGGTGCGGTCGTCATGCATACGGGATGCTCCGTGGGTGGGTGCGGGTGGTTACCAGGTGTGGGTCACGGTGACGGGTTCCGACGAGGTGTACAGCTCCCCCACTGCACGCAGTTCGAACCGTGCGGATCGCTCGCCCCGCTCGGGTTCGAGGCCCCCGGCGCACCAGGCGTGCCGGCAGGTGCCGCCGAGGAAGCAGCGGGTGCCGTCCGGCAGGACGCGGTGCAGGGTGCAGTGGCGCACCGCGCCGCGGGCCGGCCGGCGCCAGGCGAACCGCAGGTCACCGCCGCGCGCCGCGGTGATCCGCAACGCCGTGGGGGCGGCGGGCGCCTCGGGTGCGGCGGCGCGCACGGCGAGGCGCCCGCGGACTGCCCGCCCGGCG
>NZ_BAAAGU010000029.1:0-44051 GCF_039524635.1 Streptomyces thermocarboxydovorans
CGGGCAGCCGATCAAGCGGTCACTGACCGCCTACGATCACTGACCGCAACGACACCCCTTGGACTCATTCATCTAGTAGCCCGCCCAGGGTGTGTGGTCCGTCAGCGCCAGCCGGCGCAACAGGCAGCGCAGGCGCAACAGCTGACGGGCCGCCAGGCGCAGGGCGGTGGGACTGCTGGGGGCGTACGCGGTGGTCCACAGGCTCGGTACGAGGTCCATGCCGTCAGGATCGGCCGAGTCCGGCCGGCCGGTCCAACAGATGGTTTCGCTGCGACCCATCTGCAAAACCGATGGGTGTCTCTAGGATCGCCGGATGGAGATACGTCAGCTGCGTCATTTCATGGCGGTCGTCAATGAGGGCGGTTTCACCGCCGCCGCCCGGGCCGAGCTGATCGTGCAGTCGGCGCTCAGCGCCTCGATCCGCAATCTGGAACGGGAGCTGGGCGCCGACCTGTTCGACCGCACCGGGCGCCGGGTGGTGCTGACCGAGGCGGGCCGTGCGCTGGTGCCGCAGGCCCGTGCGCTGCTGGCCGGGGCGGAGGCGGCGCGGCAGGCGGTGGCGGCGGTGACCGGGCTGGAGCGCGGCCGGGTGGCGATCGGCACCATCCAGACGCTGACCAGTGTGGATCTGCCCGCCGAACTGGCCGCCTTCCACGGCGCGTTCCCCGGCGTCCAGGTGTCGGTGCGGGACGCCACGGTGGACGAGCTGACCGACGCGCTGCGGGCCGGGGAGCTGGATCTGGCGTATCTGGCGCCGGACGCCCGGGAGCTGCCCGAGGGGCTGACGGTGCACGCCACCTGGCACGAGGAGCTGGTGCTGATCACCGCGCCGGGGCACCGGCTGGCCGGGGCGGGGCGGGTGCGCATCAGCGATCTCGCCGAGGAGCCGTTCGTGGACTTCCGCGCGGGCACCGGCCTGGAGACGGCGGTGCGGCGGCTGGCCGCGCACTGCGGGCTGCGCCGCCGGATCACCTGTGACGTCACCCAGGCCGGTCTGCTGGTGGAGCTGGTGCGGGCCGGGATCGGGGTCGCCTTCGTGCCCCGGCCGATCGGCGAGCGGGCCGGGCTGCCGTGTGTGACCGTGCGGCAGCCGGAGCCCGGCCGCACGGTGGTCCTGGCCGGGCGCGGGGCCCGGCCGCGCAACCCGGCGGCGGCCGCGCTGCTCGATCACCTGATGGCCGCCTCGGCCGGCCACCTCACGGATGCCTCGGAAGCGCGGCCGCCTCGGCTCAGGGGCGCAGCGCCCGCAGCAGCAGGTCGGCGAGGTGGTCGGCGACCTGCTGCGGGCTGAGCGGGCCGTCGGGCCGGTACCAGGTGGACAGGTGGTGGACCGAGCCGAAGTGGTAGTCCACCACCAGGTCGGCCGGGGTGGCCTTGGAGAAGACGCCCGACTCCTGGCCCTCCTCGATCAGCGCCCGGAAGCGTTCGTGGTAGCGGCGGCGCTCGGCGCGCACCTGCTTGTTCTTCTCCGGGCTCAGATGGTGCATGGAGCGGAAGAAGATCGACGCGTCGTCCAGGTTCTCGATCGTGGTGACCACGACGTCCGCGGCCGCGTCGCGCAGCCGCTTCTCGACCGGTTCGTCCTTGTCGGCGAAGTGGTCCAGGCGCTCCTGCTGCAGCCGCAGCACCCGCGCGTACACCTCGTGCAGCAGGTCGTCCTTCGAGCCGAAGTAGTGGTACAGCGCCCCCTTGGTGACGCCGGCCGCCTCGACGATCTCCTGCACGGAGGTGCGGTCGTAGCCCTGCTCGGCGAAGAGCCGGGTGGCGGCGGCCAGGAGCCGCTGCGGCACAGGAGTCCCGTCACCGTCCGTCGTCCTGGGCACTGCCGCCACCTGCCTTCCGTCTCACTGCCGGCTGTCACCGGCGGGTCGTCGTCCATTGTCGTGCGTCCGGGAACGCAGTTCCCGACGGAGGATCTTCCCACTGGCCGTCTTCGGCAAGTCGGGCAGGATCTCCACCTGACGGGGATATTTGTAGGCGGCCAGTCTCTCCTTGCAGTGGGCGGCGAGCTCGTCCGGGTCCGCCTCGGCGCCGGGGCGCAGGCTGATGTAGGCCTTGGCGGTCTCCCCGCGGTAGCCGTCGGGCACGCCGACCACGGCGGCCTCGCGGACCGCGGGGTGGGTGTAGAGGACGTCCTCGACCTCGCGCGGCCACACCTTGAAGCCGGAGGCGTTGATCATGTCCTTCTTGCGGTCGACGACATAGAGCCAGCCCTGCTCGTCCATGAAGCCGATGTCGCCGGTGCGCAGTTCCCCGTCCGGGAAGGTCTCGGCGGTGGCGTCGGGCCGCTGCCAGTAGCCGGGCACCACCTGCGGGCCGCGCACCAGGATCTCGCCCGGCTCGCCGAAGGGCACCTCGGCGCCCTGCTCGTCGACGATCCGGACGACAGTGTCCGGTCCGGGCAGCCCCACCGCCAGTGTCCCGGAGGCCTCGTCGACGGGGGCCTCGAGGTGGGGCGGGACGGAGGCGCAGGGTGCGGTGCACTCGGTGAGCCCGTAGCCGTTGCGGATGTAGGGGCCGAAGCCGGCGCGGAACTTCTCCACCAGGGCGGGCGGCAGCGGGGCGCCTCCGGAGTTGATCACCTGGAAGGAGGAGAAGTGGTCGCGGGTCACCGAGGGGTGGGCGGCCAGCGCCATGAAGGCGGTGGAGGGGCCGACGGTGTAGTGCGGGCGGTGCTCGGCGAAGGCGTCCAGCACCACGCCCGCCTCGAAGCGGTGGGCCAGTACGAGGGTGCCCGCGCTGTTCAGGCAGGCGCCCAGCTGGCAGACCATGCCGGTGATGTGGAACAGCGGCGCGAGCGCGAAGTAGACGGGCGCCTCGGGCAGGCCCAGGCCGGTGCGCTGCCGTTCGGCGTTGTACATGATGTTGCCGTGGGTGTTGGTGGCGCCCTTGGGGGTGCCGCTGGTGCCCGAGGTGTAGCTGATGAGCGCGATGTCGCCGGGTGCCGGGTCGCGGTCCCCGGGTGCGCGCCGGCCGCGGCGGGCGACGGTGGTGAGGTCGTCGGCGTCCGGGGCCTCGGGGAGCCGCTCGAAGGTGAGCACGCGGGTGTCGCCGCGGCTCTGGAAGTCCAGTTCGCAGCCGGTGAGCACGATGCGCACCGGTGAGCCGGCCGCGGTGTCGCGCAGATACTCCTCCCACGCCCGGTCGGCGCAGATCAGCGCGGTGACGCCGGCGTCGTGCAGGACATGGCCGACCTCGCCCGACTTGTACATGGGGTTGACGGGGACCACGACCGCGCCGGCTTTCCACGCGCCGAGCAGGGCGAGGACGAACAGCGGCGAGTTCTGCAGCATGATCGCCACCCGGTCGCCGCGCTGCAGTCCCCGCTCGGCGAGGTGCCCGGCGACGGAGTCGCTGAGCTCGTCGGTCTCCCGGTAGGTGAGCCGGCCGTCGAAGTAGGCGAGGAAGGTGCGGTCGGGTGCGGCCGTCACGGCTGCGCGCAGGGCGTGGACCAGGGAGTCGGCCGGTGCGATCGGGGCGCGCTGGGCCTCGGTGAGGAGGTCCAGCCAGGGCTTGGCGGCGTAGCGCGAGGCGGTCACCGGGTGGCCTCCCACTGCTGCTGGATGCGGTTCATGCCGCCGAGCCAGCGCTCGGGGTCGGTGGCGCGGGCGCGGTAGTACTCGGCGACCTCGGGGTGCGGCAGGATCAGGAAGCGGTCCTCCTCGATGCCGCGGAAGAGGGCGTCGGCCACGTCGTCCGGCTCGATGGCGGTCGGCCTGAGCATCAGGTCCCCGGCGCTGCCGCTGGCGTCGAGCATGCCGGTGCGCACGCCCTGCGGGCAGATCGCGTGCACCTTCAGGCCGCGGTGACGGTATGTCAGGGACAGCCATTCGGCGAAGGCGTAGGCGCCGTGTTTGGTGACGCTGTAGGGGGCGGCGCCGATCATGGTGAGCAGTCCGGCGGCGGAGACGGTGGAGACGAAGCGGCCGCTGCCGCGCTCCAGCCAGTCGGGCAGCAGGGCGTGGGCGGCGCGGACGTGCGCCATCACATTGACGTCCCAGGACAGCGACCAGGCCCGCTCGTCGAGCGGCTCGCCGACGTCGCCGCCGTCGCAGCCGACGCCCGCGTTGGCGCAGTAGACGTCGACGGTGCCGCCGAGGGCGTCGCGGGCCTCGGTGACGATGGTGGCGGCGTCGCCCGGCAGGGCGATGCCGCCGATCTCCTCGGCCACGGCCTTGGCCCCGTCGGCGTCGAGGTCGTTGACGACGACCCGCGCCCCCTGGGCGGCGAAGCGGCGGGCGAGGGCCGCCCCGATGCCGCCCCCGGCCCCCGTGACGACCACCTTCGCACCCTGCACGGCTTCCACGATCGGTCTCCTTCGACGCGGCGTCCCAAGCGAGTTCCGCGCGACCGCCGCCTACGGCCCGTACGCTGTCCGGCTCGGTCGACCAGGCCTTCCTCGGCGGTGACGCGCGCCGCCAGACTAACCGGTCGGTATGTCGCTGGGAAGGGGTGATCCCACGCGGGTCGGTCAGGTTCGTTCCGCGGGGCCCGGGTGCGCGCTAGCGTGCATGGGCATGACATCTGCCGCGATCACGGAGGTCACCGCATGAAGCTGTCCAGACGGAACCTGCTCGCCGCCGGAACCGCAGCCGCGGCGGTGAGCGCGGCACCGGCGTACGCGGCCCCCGGCCCGGGCCACGGCTCCGCACGCAAGCTGCGCACCGGGTTCGAGCGGCTCGCGGCGGACGGCTACGCGCTGCTCGACGGGCAGCGGGTCGGGGTGGTCACCAACCCGACGGGCATCACCCGCGACGTGCGGCACATCGTCGACGTGATGCACGCCGACGACCGGGTCGACCTGATCGCCGTGTTCGGCCCCGAGCACGGTTTCCGCGGCACCGCGCAGGCGGGCGGCTCCGAGGGCCGCTACGACGACCCGGCGACCGGGCTGCCGGTCTACGACACCTACCTGAAGAGCGGTCAGCCGCTCGCCGGCATCTTCACCGCGTCCGGCGTGGACACGGTGGTCTTCGACATCCAGGACGCCGGCGCCCGCTTCTACACCTACATCTGGACGATGTACGACTGCATGGAGGCGGCGCGGCTCGCCGGGAAGCGGTTCGTGGTCCTGGACCGGCCCAACCCGGTGACCGGGCGGGCGGCCCTCGGCCCGGTGCTGCACAAGGAGTTCGCCACCTTCGTCGGACGGCAGCCGATCTCGCAGGCGCACGGGATGACGGTGGCGGAGCTGGCGCGGCTGTTCAACCACGAGTTCCTCACCTCCCCGGTGCCGCTGGAGACGGTGCGCATGTCGGGGTGGCGGCGCTCGGACTTCTACGACGCCTCCGGGCTGCCCTGGGTGCCGCCGAGCCCGAACATGCCGACGCCGGAGACCGCGCTGGTGTACTCGGGGACCTGCCTGTTCGAGGGGACCAACCTCTCGGAGGGGCGCGGCACCACCCGTCCGTTCGAACTGCTCGGCGCGGAGGGCATCGACGGGCGGTGGGCGGCCGCGGCGAACGAGCTGGGGCTCGCGGGCGTGCGCTTCCGTGAGGCGTACTTCACCCCGACCTTCTCCAAGTTCCAGGGCAAGACGGTCGGGGGCGTGCAGCTGCATGTGCACGACCGCGAGGCGTTCGACCCCGTGCGCACCGGCATCGGCCTGCTGATCTCGGCCAAGCGGGTGTGGAGCGGCTTCGCCTGGCGCGCGGACAACTGGATCGACAAACTGACCGGATCCACGCTGGTGCGCACCCTGATCGACTCGGGTGCCGGCGTGGACGAGGTGGTGGGCGCCTGGCAGGACGAGCTGCGGGAATTCCGCCGGATGCGGCGGGAGTACCTGCTGTACCGCTGAGGCGGCGCCGGGCGGGAATGCGATGCGGTGGCGGCCGGGGATCACCCCGGCCGCCACCGCATTTTCCACGCCGTTCTGCCGCCGCGATGCATACCGGTGCCCGCTTTCAGGAACCCGTGGCCTGTGCCGGGAGTTCTCAGTGCGGGAGTTCTCGGTCCGGACCAGGGGGTGCCCGGGGGCGCGCGAGGTGCGCCCGGCGCGTGCTGCGGACCACAACTGAACCCGGGCGCAAGGGGGTTGGCGCGCGAGCCCCGCGGCCCGCCGATGGGGGCCATCGGAAAACAGATGGAGCCGATTCGCTTTTCGGTACGTCTATTCGGCGACGTCCTTCGACGACGCCGAAGTGACCGAACGACAGGTGCAGGTGTGACGGAGGTGCAGGACGATGGCCGGTTTCCGAAGTCTGGCGAGACAGGTCCGCGATCCGCGGTGCGACCTGGCACTGCGACGTTATTCGCTGCGCAAGTGCCTGGAGCGGTTCGCTCCTTATGGGCACAGGGCGACGTGGGACCATCTGTGCGCGCGGGCCGGATTCGACCCCGAGGACCGCTCCGTGGACCCAGCGCGGCTCGTGGCCGCACTGGAGGAGCTGGAGGAGGCCCGGGCGGTCTGGCTGGCCTATGAGGCGGAGTTCGCCGAGCGGCGCAGGAAGGAGAAGCAGGAAGGGCTGCGCAGGCCCGGCAGCGTGGACGACTGGCACCGGATGGCCTGGGGCGGCTTCGGTGTGGCCTGGTGCGACGACCCCCGGGTGCATCCGCGCGAGCCGCTGGCGGAGGTGCTGCGGCGGCTGATCGCCGCGCTGGAGCGGGAGCCGGGTTCGGCATGCCCCGTGTGCCGGGGGGAACGGCTCGTCTGGCGCTACGACCTGGATCACGAACCGTCGGCGGGCCCGGTGTGCACGGACTGCGGCATCCTGGTGCCGACGCCGGTCCTCACGGCCGAGGCGCTGGCGAACGCACGGCGCGCCACTCTGCTGGTGTCGGCCTGAACGGTGCGGGGCGTGCGGAAGCCCGAAGGCGCTGGCGGACGTCGACCTGAAACAGGCGGCCGAGGACGGCACGGACTTCGCGGAGCTGCTGGGGATCACCAAGTGGGTTCCCCCGGTGCCGCCCACCATGAGCGGCGAGGTGGAGCCCGCCCCGGACCTGCTGCCCTGGGTGGACATCGAGAACATCCAGCGCTACCCCGACATCTTCACGCCGGGCGAGCCCGTAGTCCTCACCGAGAAGCTGCACGGCTCGGCCTGTCTGCTGACCTATGTCGCGGACGAGGACCGCGTGTACGTCTCCTCCAAGGGCTACGGTGCCAAGTCGCTGGCGCTGAAGGAGGATCCGCGCAATCTGTACTGGCGTGCGGTGCGTGGTTACGGGGTCGCCGGCGCGGCGGCGGAGCTGGCCGGCCGGCTGGGCGCGCGGCGCGTCGGCATCTTCGGCGAGGTGTACGGCGCCGGGGTGCAGGACCTGACGTACGGGGCGGACGGGCGGCGCGACACGGTGGGCTACGCCGTGTTCGACGTGTCCGCGGAGATCGACGGGCAGGTGCGCTGGCTGGACGCGGCCGAACTGCTGGAGGGGCTGGAGGGCAGGCTGCCGTTGGTGCCCCGGCTGTACGAGGGCCCCTACGACAGCGACGAGGTCCTGCGGATCGCTACCGGGCGCGAGACCGTCTCCGGGCGCGGGCTGCATCTGCGGGAGGGTGTCGTCATCCGCCCGGCGGTCGAACGCCACAGCCCCGTCACGGGCGGCCGTGCCATAGCCAAGGCGATCAGCCCTGCCTATCTGACCCGCAAGGGGGGCACGGAGTACGAGTGAGCGGGGCCGTCGGTCGGCGGTTTCCGTGGTGAGCGGCCCCCGCCCCAGCGGCACGTCTGCTCATGGCCAGGTACCCCGCGGTGACGCGCACCCTTGCCGGGCTGCGCCCGCAATGGGCACCCGGCGCGGGTACCGGCCGGGGGTGGGGTGCGCTTACCGGCGCTGGCAGGGTGCCGCTGCGCCCACCCTCCCCCACGCTCGGCTTCGCTCGCGCGGGGGGACCCCCATCGCCCCAGGCGGCACGACTGCCCGCAACGAGGGACGCGGCCGCCCGCGCCAGGACGCCCGATCGCCCGCGGCGAGGGAGACCCGCCCGCCCGCAGCTGGGGAGGTTCGGCTGCTCCCGCAGCGAGGCGGGCGCGGGTGACCGCGGCGGCGCGGGGAGCCGCGTGGTCGGCCGCGGGCTGGGCGCGTGGCGAGAGCCGCGGTGAACAGCCGCAGAGCGGACCAGCGGTGACAGCACCGGTGACCGGCCACAGGCCGGACCGGTGGCGGCAGTCGCCCGCCGGGCTGCGGTCAACGCCGGCCCCGGCGCCAGTCGGCGGGGCCGGCGACGCGCTACGGGAGGCGTAGGCGCGTCAGCGGGTCGGCTGTTTGCGTTCGGGGAGGAGGCGGGAGCCGGTGAGGCGGTCGCCGAAGGCGTCGTCGGGGTTGGAGAGGACGCAGGTGTCCAGGGAGAGGCAGCCGCAGCCGATGCAGTCGGTGAGGTGGTCGCGGAGGCGGTTGAGCTGGGTGATGCGCTCGTCCAGTTCGGAGCGCCACGCCTGGGAGAGCCGGGCCCAGTCGTCCCGCGTGGGTGTGCGTTCCTCGGGCAGCTCGGCGAGCGCCTCGCGGATGGTGGCGAGCGGGATGCCGACCCGCTGGGCGGCTCGGATGAAGGCGACCCGGCGCAGCGTGTCCCGGCTGTAGCGGCGCTGGTTGCCGGAGGTGCGGCGGCTCTTGATCAGGCCCTTGGACTCGTAGAAGTGCAGGGCGGAGACGGCGGCGCCGCTGCGTGCGGAGAGCTGGCCGACGGTGAGCTCGTGGATCTTCTCGGGAATCTTGGGCACCCCTCGAAGCCTACCCACCCCTCCCGGCGTCCGGTCCGTTGACAGGGGCCGCGCACACCCACCATGCTAAGCAGTCGCTTAGACATCAGCCCGAGGTAGGCGCAGAGAGAGGCCGGGACATGGCAGAGCCGAGGATCTTCACGTCCGTCGACGAGCTGAAGGCGGCGGTGGGCGAACAGCTGGGCTACACCGACTGGCTGGAGATCGACCAGAAGCGGATCGACCTGTTCGCCGAGGCGACCGGCGACCACCAGTGGATCCACGTCGACCCGGAGAAGGCCGCCGCGGGCCCCTTCGGCACGACGATCGCCCACGGCTATCTGACGCTGTCCCTGCTGCCCCTCTTCGGGCCGCAGCTGATCTCCGTCGAGGGCGTGAAGATGGGCGTCAACTACGGCACCAACAAGGTGCGCTTCCCCGCCCCCGTGCCGGTCGGCTCCCGGCTGCGCGCCACGGCCATGATCACCGCCGTCGACGAGGTGCCGGGCGGGGTGCAGGTGACCACCGCCTTCACCGTGGAGCGCGAGGGCGGCGACAAGCCGGTGTGCGTGGCCGAGTCGGTGGCCCGCTACTACCTGTGATGCGTCTGCCTGCGGTTCACGACCGGGAGCCGGCGTTCTTGGCCCCGACCATCCGCAGCACGAGGTCGGCGTAGAGGTCGCCGATCTCCTCCGGGGTGCGCGGCCCGTTCACATTGAACCAGCGGGCCACGTCGATGCAGAGCGAGAGCACCGCGAGCGTGGTGCCGTGGACGTCGGGCACGTCGAACTCGCCCGTGCGCACGCCGTCCTCGATGATGCCGCGCACCTCGGCGTTGACCTGCTTGCGCAGGCCGACGATCTCGGCGCGCGCCTCCGGGCCGAGCGAGTCCAGCTCGTACTGCACGACCCGCGCCGTGGTGCGCCCGCCGGCGTGCCAGCGCACGAAGGAGCTCACCGCGTCGGCGAGCCGCTCGGTCGGGCTGCCCTCGCCGCGGGCCGCGGTGCGCAGGATGTCCAGGGCCTTCTCGTGCCCGATCCTGCTGATGCGGTGCAGCAGCTCTTCCTTGGTCTTGTAGTGGATGTAGAGCGCTGCCGGGCTCATTCCCGCGCGGCCCGCGATGTCCCGGGTCGTCGTGGCGTGGTAGCCCCGTTCCGCGAACGCCTCCACGGCGGCGAGCAGCAGCCGTCGGGCCGCGTCGGGCGTGACCTCGGCCCACGGCTGCACCTCGCCACCGGCCGTTTCCTCCGCCGTACTCATCACTCACCCCATTCGCTGGCAGGGACAACACCATACCGGCAAGGGTGAGCGAGCGCTTAGCGACCTCGGAGCTTCCGTGCTCTCGGGAGCCTCCGTGATCACGGACCCTTTGCGGCCTCAGAGCTTCTGCAGCGGGTCGTGCTCGGCGAGCAGCTTCTCCAGCCGGGCCTGGTCGACCCGGTTGACGAGCTGCCCGGCCTCCTGGCGGTCACGGATGACCTTGGCCAGGGTGAAGGCCGAGGTGACCAGATACAGGACCGCGATGCCCAGGAACGCCCGGACCCAGGCATCGGTCTGGAGATTGAAGATACCGATCGCGGTGGCGCCGAGGGCGATCGCGAAGGAGGCGACGGCCTGACCGTAGAAGGCGGCCGTACTCTGCTGCTTGACCGGTGTGTCACTCATGCGGAACAGCATCGGCCGACGTGGCCCGCGCCACCTCCGCTCGGATACTCAGGCGACGTACTCAGCATCGGGCGGTCCCGGTCCGCTTCAGAACGCGGAGACCCCGGTCAGGGCGCGGCCGATGACCAGCTTCTGGATCTGGCTGGTGCCCTCGTAGAGGGTCATCACCCGGGCGTCGCGCAGCAGCTTCCCGGCCGGGTACTCGTCGATGTAGCCGTAACCGCCGAACACCTGAAGGGCGTTGTTCGCGGCACGCACCGCGGCCTCCGAGGCGAACAGCTTCGCCTTGGACGACTCCACCGCGAAGGGCAGTCCGCGGTCGATCAGGTCGGCGACCCGCCAGGTCAGCAGCCGGGCGGCGTCCACGTCGACGGCGATGTCGCTGATCAGCTCCTGCACCAGCTGATGGTGGGCGATGGTCCGGCCGAACTGCTCGCGCTCGCCCGCGTGGCGCACGGCCGCGTCCAGGGCCGCCTGGGCTATGCCGACGCAGCCGGCCGCGACCGACATGCGCCCCTTGGCCAGGGCGGACATGGCGACCGAGAAGCCCTTCCCCTCGGGGCCCAGCATCGCGGAGGCGGGCACCCGGACGTCCTCGAACACCAGCTCGGCGGTGGCCTGGCCGCGCAGGCCCAGCTTGCCGTGGACGGTGCGGCGGGTCAGGCCGGGGGCGTCGGCGGGGACCAGGAAGGCGGAGATCCCCTTGTGGCCGGGGGCGTCGGTGGAGCGGGCGAAGAGCAGCACGACGTCGGCCCAGGTGCCGTTGGTGATGAACATCTTGGTGCCGTTGACGATGTAGTCGTCGCCGTCGCGCACGGCACGCGTGGTGAGGCTGCCGGCGTCGGAGCCGGTGCCGGGCTCGGTGAGGCCGAAGCAGCCGACGTACTCGCCGGAGGTGAGGCCCGGCAGCCACTGCCGCTTCTGCTCCTCGCTCCCCCAGGCGGCGATGGTCTTGGCGACCAGCCCCAGGGAGACCGAGACGATGCCGCGCACGGAGGAGTCGCCCCGGCCCAGCTCCTCGGTGACCAGGCAGTACGCCAGGTGGTCGCCCCCGGAGCCGCCGTACTCCTCGTCGATGGTCAGACCGAGGAACCCGAGCTCACCGAGCTTCTTGACGATGCCGCGGTCCACTTCCTCGGCCCGGTCCCAGGCGGCGGCGTGGGGCACGACCTCGCGCTCGACGAAGTCCCGGGCGAGCCGGCGGACGGCGCTCTGCTCCTCGCTGAGCTCCAGGTTCATGAGGGTCACTCACTCCAGAGAAGAAGTTGAACGTGCAATCCTTAAATTATCACTGCTAGTTTTTAGTCGCAGCCCTACTATGTGCGCCATGGCCCGACCGCGCAAGCCCCTCCTCAGCACCGACCGGATCGTCGAGACGGCCCGTGCGCTCGTGGACGCAGAGGGCCTCGCGGCCGTCTCAACGCGCCGGCTCGCCGCGGAACTGGGGGTCAGCGGGCCCTCGCTCTACAACCACTTCCGCACCAAGGACGAGATCCTCGAGGCGGTCGCCGACTCCGTGAGCGCGCAGGTCGATCTGTCGATGTTCGAGGACGGGCGGGACTGGCGGACGGCGCTGCACGACTGGGCCGTCTCCTACCGGGCCGCGCTGCGCGACCACCCCAACATCGTTCCGGTGCTCGCCCGGGGTCCCGGCCGGCGTCCGGCCGCGCTGCGGCTCGCCGACGCGGTGTACGGGGCGATGGTGAAGGCGGGGTGGCCGCCGGCGCAGGCGACCTCCATCGGGGCGCTGATGCGGTACTTCATCATGGGCTCCGCCCTGGGGTCCTTCGCCGGCGGCTTCCCGGACGACGCGAGCGCCTACGACCCGGCCGACTATCCGCATCTGCAGCAGGCGCATCTGCTCGCCGAGAAGCAGGAGAAGATCGACGAGCGGGCGTTCGAGACGGGGCTGACGGCGCTGCTGGACGGGCTGACGCGGCAGTACGAGCAGGTGCGGGGTACTGCGTAGGCGGGCGGGCGTGCCGGTTCGGGTGCGTGCAGGTTTCGGTGTGTGCAGGTTTCGGTGCGTGCGTGCTTGGTGCGTTCATCTTTCGGTGCGTGCATCTTCCGGCGTGCATCGTTCGGTGTCCGCCGAAGTGTGCCTGCCGCATGCTGGGAGGCATGACCTCGAGGGATCCACAGGCGGCGGGGCTGGCTCGGCTGGCCGGGCTGTTCGCCGACGAGACGCGGGCCGCGTGTCTGCTGGCCCTGCTGGACGGGCGGGCCTGGACAGCGGGTGAGCTGGCGCGGCACGCGGGGGTCGCGGCGTCCACGGTGAGCGAGCATCTGGGGAAGCTGGTCGCGGGCGGGCTGCTGACGGAGGAACGGCAGGGGCGGCACCGGTATGTGCGGCTGGCCGACGCGCGGGTCGCCCAGCTGGTGGAGGATCTGGCGGCGCAGGTGCCGGCGGAGGCCCGGCGGGCGCCCCGTGGTCTGCGTGAGGCGAGTGCGGGGTCGGCGATGGCTCGGGGGCGCACCTGTTACGACCATCTCGCGGGGCGGCTGGGGATCGCGGTGACGGATGCGATGACCCGGCTGGGGCTGCTGCGGCAGGACACCGGGTTCGCCTTGACGGATGCGGGGGTGGAGTGGTTCGGGCAGGTCGGGATTCCGCTGGCGCGGGGCGGGCGGCGGCCGCTGGCGCGGGCGTGCCTGGACTGGACCGAACGGCGACCGCATCTGGCCGGTGCGGCGGGGGCGGCGTTGTGCCGGCATGCGCTGGAGAAGGGGTGGTGTGTGCGGATCGGGTCGGGGCGGGCGGTGAAGGTCACGGCGGTCGGGGAGCGGGTGTTGTCGGAGGTGCTGGGCATCGAGGCGGGTGAGTTCCGGATCGGGTCCGGGTGAGTTGAGTGAGGGGCGGTGGCAGAGGGGGTGCCGGGCTCGGGCGGTTGCCGGGTGCGGGTGCGGGGTGGCTGGGCGCGCAGTTCCCCGCGCCCCTGAGGGAGTTGCGGCCGGCGGGGTTTTCGGGCCCCCCGCGTCACTCCCCCGGCCTGCGCCCCGCGGCCTCGGTCGGCCCCGCACCCGGCATCCGCGTCAGCGTGAGCGGGCCCGGTCTGCCAGGATCTTGATGCTGATGAGGGCTATCACCGCGAGGGCGATGATGTAGGCCGAGACCGACATGGACGTGTGCGTGGCCTCCAGGAGGAGGACCATCACGAAGGGGGCCAGGCCGCCGCCCGCGACCGCTGCCATCTGGTAGCCGAGGGACGCTCCCGTGTAGCGCATCTCCGGAGTGAACAGCTCGGCGAACAGGGCCGCCTGGGGGCCGTACATGATGCTCAGGAAGCAGCTGGCGACGAAGGTGCCGACCGCAAGCCAGAGCAGGGAGGCCGTGTCGATGAGCAGGAACATGGGGACGGCCCACAGGGCGATGCCCACGGCGCCCAGGGCGTAGATGCGGATGCGCCCGAGGCGGTCGGAGAGGGCGGCGGAGACCGGGATCAGCACCAGCTGGGTGAGGCTGACGCACAGGGAGACGGCGAGCACCGGCCCCTTGTCCATGCCGAGTTCGCGGGTGGTGTAGTCGAGGACCCCGGTGATCAGGATGTAGAAGGTCGCGGTGTTGACGGCGAAGGAGCCGCCGGCCAGCAGGACCGTGCCCAGGTGGCCGCGCAGGACGGTGCGCAGGGGCGAGGCCTGCTCGCCCTTCTCCTTCTCGGCCAGGGCCCGCTCGGCCTCGCGGAACTCGGGGGTCTCCTCGACGCGGGTGTGGATGTACCAGGCGAGGGCGAGGACGAACAGGCCGATCAGGAACGGCACCCGCCAGCCCCAGGCGGTGAAGGCGGTGTCGCTGGTGAGGGCGCCGGCGATCAGGAAGACGGTGTTGGCCGTCACCACCCCGATGGGCACGCCGAGCTGGACGACGCTGCCGTAGAGGCCGCGCTTGCCCTCGGGGGCGTACTCGGTGGCCAGCAGCATGGCTCCGCCCCACTGGGCGCCCACCGCGACGCCCTGGGCGATGCGCAGCAGGACCAGCAGGACGGGGGCGGCGACGCCGATCGTCTCGTAGGTCGGGAGCAGGCCGATGCCGGTGGTGGCCAGGCCCATCAGCGTGAGCGCGAGGACCAGCATCGGCTTGCGGCCCCGCTTGTCGCCGAGCTGGCCGGCGACGATGCCGCCGAGCGGGCGGGCGAGGAAGCCGACGGCGAAGGTGGCGAAGGCGGCGAGGACGCCGGCGGCGGAGCTGCCGGCCGGGAAGTACAGGTCGCCGAGGACCAGGGCGGCGGCGATGCCGAAGACGAAGTAGTCGTACCACTCGACGGCCGAGGCGAGCGCGGCTGCGGTGGCGACCCGGCGGCGGTGCGGGGCCGCGGAGGTGGTGGAGGTGAGCGGCTGAGCGGAGGGTGCGGTGTCTGCGGTGTCCATACGTGCTCGCTCCGAGGGTGCGGGGACGGAACAGCGAAACGGTGGCCCGGGTTCCGGGGAACGTACTGACCGGACGGTATGGACGTCAACGGGTGTGCAGGACCGATTTTCCGGAGGCGGGACGGCCCGGCTCCGGCCCGTGCGCATGCCGGAGTCCCCGGCCTGAAGAGGCACAGGCCGGGGTGGCGGCGGGGGCCGTCAGAAGACCACCAGTGCGCGGCCCCCCTTGCCCGCCAGCATGTTCTCGAAGGCGGCCGGGATGCCGTCCAGGGCGATGCGCTCGGTCACCAGGGCGCCCAGGTCGAGGCGGCCGGCGCGGATGTGCTCGCCGAGGACGGGCAGGTCGCGGGCCGGGTCGGAGTTGCCGTAGACGCAGCCGGCCAGGGTGCGGCCCCAGTGGAAGATCTCCAGGGCGTTGAAGGTGACCTGCTGGTCCTTGCCGCCGATGCCGACGACCGTGGTGCGGCCGCCGCGGCGGGTGGACTCCCAGGCGGCACGGATGGTCGCCCCGCGGCCGACGCACTCGACGGCCACGTCCACGCCCTGCTTGCCGGTGAGGGCGCGGATCTCGCGGGGTGTGGTGTCGGAGGCGAGGAGGTAGTCGGTGGCGCCGGCCGCCAGTGCCAGCTCCTCCTTCGCCGGGGAGACGTCCACCGCGACGATCCTGGACGCCCCCGCGATGCGCGCGGATTGGAGGGCGGCGAGCCCCACTCCCCCGACGCCGAACACGGCGACCGTCTCGCCGGGCCCCACGCGGGCCGAGTGGTGGACGGCGCCGTAGCCGGTGAGGACCGCGCAGCCGAGCAGGGCGGCGTCGGCGAGCGGGACGCCCTCGGGGGCGGGCAGGACGCAGGAGGCGGGCACCACCGTCTCCTCGGCGAACGCGGCGACGTTCAGGCCGGGGTGCAGTTCGGTGCCGTCGTCGGCGCGGCGGGCGTGCACCGCGGCGGCGCCGCTGAGGGCGTCGGCGCACAGCCACACCTCGCCGCGGGCGCAGGCGGGGCAGGCGCCGCAGGAGGGCGCCCAGTTGAGCACCACGCCGTCGCCGGGCGCGACATGGGTGACGCCCTCGCCGACGGAGACGACGGTGCCGGCGCCCTCGTGGCCGAGGACGGCCGGGACCGGCAGGCGCATGGTGCCGTTGGACAGGGACAGGTCGGAGTGGCAGACCCCGGCGGCGGCGAGCCGGACGCGGACCCGGCCGGGGCCGGGCTCGGGCAGCTCGATGCCGGTGATCTCCAGCGGGGCGTCGACGGCGGGCAGGACGGCGGCACGGACAGCCATGGCGGAGGTGACTCCCCTGAGAACTGGAGGGACGTGGACTGATCAGAACTGGAGGGACTTGGTCTGGAGGTACTCGGTCAGGCCGTGCACGCCGAGCTCACGGCCGACGCCCGACTGCTTGTAACCGCCGAACGGGGCGAGGGGGTTGAAGCGGCCGCCGTTGATGTCGACCTGGCCGGTCTCCATGCGACAGGCGAAGGCCACCGCCTCCTCCTCGCTTCCGGCCCACACGGCGCCGGCGAGGCCGTAGACGGTGCCGTTGGCGATGCGCAGCGCCTCCTCCTCGTCGTCGTAGCGCAGGACGGACAGGACGGGACCGAAGATCTCCTCCTGGGCGATGGTCATCTCGGGGGTGACGTCGGCGAAGACGGTCGGGCTGACGTAGTAGCCCTTCTCACGCGGGGACTCGGGGCCGCCGGCGACCAGGCGGGCGCCCTCGGCGACGCCCTTCTCGATGTAGCCGCGAACGCGCTGCTGCTGGGCGGCGTTGACCAGCGGGCCGATGCGGTCGCCGTACTTGGCGGCGGCGGCCGCGGCCAGTTCGACCGCCTCGTCGTAGTGGTCGCGGTGGACCAGCATGCGGGTCCAGGCGCTGCACGTCTGGCCGGAGTTGGACATCACGTTGGCGACGCCGACGTTGACGGCGCGGGCCAGGTCGGCGCCGGGCAGGATGACGTTGGCGGACTTGCCGCCGAGTTCCAGGGCCACCTTCTTGACCATGCCGGTGGCGATGGCGCCGATGCGGCGGCCGACGGCGGTGGAGCCGGTGAAGGAGAGCAGGTCGACGCCGGGGTGTTCGGCGAGGGCCTGGCCCGCGACCGGGCCGAGTCCGGTGACCAGGTTGACCACGCCCGCCGGGATCCCGGCCTCCTGCACGGTCTCGGCGAAGAGGCGCGCCACCAGCGGGGTGTCCTCGGCCGGCTTGACGACGACGGTGCAGCCGGCGGCCAGGGCGGGGGCGACCTTGGCGACGATCTGGTGCAGGGGGTAGTTCCAGGGCGTGATCGCACCGACCACGCCGACCGGTTCGTGCAGGATCGTGGAGTTGCCCGCCTTCTCCTCGAAGGAGTACGTGGCGGCCAGCTCGGCGTAGGAGCCGGCGACCGCGATGGGCACGCCGGCGTGCACGGTCTGGGAGAGCTTCAGGGGTGCGCCGAGTTCGGCGGTGACCGTCTCGGCGATCTCGTCCCTGCGGGCCTCGAGCCGGTCCCGCAGGGCGGCGAGGCGGGCGGCGCGCTCGGGGGGCGGTGTGGCGGCCCAGGCCGGGAGGGCGGCGCGGGCGGCCCGTACGGCGGCGTCGACGTCCTCGGCGGTGCCGGCGGGGACGGTGGCGATCACCTGCTCGTCGGCCGGGTTCACCACCTCGATCACATCCGGGCCGGCGGCGGGGCGCCAGGCGCCGTCGATGAACATGCCGTCGTATGCCTTCATCACGCTTCCTCCGGGGCGGGGGCGTCGTCGTCCGGCACATAAACTAGCGATGTTAGTTTTCGGGCGCCAGAGGGGACCGGCGTCGAGCGGGGTCCAGCCCCGTCATCGGCCCTCGCGCCCCGGAGAGGTCCTGCGCCCTCACTCCTCCAGATCCGGCAGCCGCGACGGGCTGGGGCAGATGCGTTCGCCGTGCTGGTCGAAGACGAACAGATGGGCGAGGTCGACCAGGAGCGGGACCTGCATGCCGTGCTGCAGGCGGATGTCGGGGGTGGTGCGGACGATCAGATCGCCGGGCAGGCGCGGCTCGACCGCGGAGGACGGCGGTTCCGGCTCCGGTGGCCGCTCCAGGGTGGCCACGCCTGATGAGCGCAGCGCCACCGCGCGCTCGCGCAGCCGCTCCAGGACCGTGCCGTCGCGGCGGCGCCGCCGGTCGGTGCGGCCGGGCCGCGGGCGCGGGGCCTCCAGTTCCGGGACGACGGCGGGGCTGGAGCCGGTGTTGAAGTGGACGAGGACCTCGTGCCCCTGGAACTCCAGGTGCTCCACCAGCCCGGTGAGCGGCACCTCGCCGGGGCGGGCGGCGCTGGGCTTGGCGATCCGGACCGCCTCGGAACGCAGGCCCACGATGACCTCGCGGCCCTGCTGGACCCGGAGCAGCTGGTGGTCCAGGGACAGCGGTTCGGGCAGCCGCAGGAACTGCTTGCCGAGGCTGATGCTCATGGCGCCGTCGAGCGGGGCGCGGATCAGGCCGCGCAGCAGGTTGATGCGCGGGGTGCCGATGAACGCGGCGACGAAGACGTTCTTCGGCAGCGCGTACACCGTGCGCGGGCTGCCGACCTGCTGGAGCACCCCGCCGCGCAGCACGGCGACCCGGTCGCCGAGGGACATCGCCTCGGCCTGGTCGTGGGTGACGTAGACGGTGGTGACACCCAGCTTGCGGGTGAGCGTGGAGATCTCGGCACGCAGATGGTTGCGGAGCTTGGCGTCCAGGTTGGACAGCGGCTCGTCCATCAGGAAGGCGGAGGGGTGGCGGGCGATGGCCCGGCCCATGGCGACCCGCTGCCGTTCGCCGCCGGAGAGCTGGGCGGGGAAGCGGTCGAGGATGTCCTCGATGCCCAGCATGCGCGCGGTGGCGTCCACGCGCGGGCCCGGGTCCTCGCCGGGGGCCTCGATGCGCAGCGGGAAGCTGATGTTGTCCCGGCTGGTCATCCGCGGGTAGAGGGCGAAGTTCTGGAACACCATCGCCATGTCCCGCTCCGACGGGGGCAGATCGTTGCTCAGCTCGCCGTCGAGGAAGAGGTGACCCTCGTCGATGGTCTCCAGGCCGGCGATCATCCGCAGCACGGTGGACTTGCCGCAGCCGGACGGGCCGAGCAGGACGAGGAACTCGCCAGGGGCGATGTCGAGGGAGAGGTGCTCCACCACGCGGACGCCTCGCGTGTAGGACTTGCTCACGTCGTGCAGGGAGATGGCGCGTGTCATGAGGGTGCCCCCGGGGGCTCACTAGGCGCTGGTGCTCCGCGGTTCTGACGCCTCGTCCGGGTAGTACGGGGCGTTTGAGTCACGGAAGCTAACGGATTGTGGCCGGAACGGGGAAGACACGTGACGAGATCTCGGCGCCCCCGTCCGCCTGTTGAGACGACGGACCGGGTGGAACCAGTCGTCCTCTCAGTCGTCCTCTCAATCGTCCTCTCAGCAGGGCGTCGGCGGCCCGGCGGCGCGGTCGGGTCAGCGAGGCGTGCGGCAGTGAACTCCACCAGGGCCGGCGGTGCGACGACGTTAGGTACCGCTGAACGGCGTCAACAAGACGTTGACCCGCGAGCAGTAAGCGCAAAACTGCTGGTCAGGGCTTTGCTCAGGTCAGCGCCTCGAGCTTTTCGGTCGTCTCGGCCTCCGCCGGGGCCACCTCGACCGGTATGCCGTTGAGGACGGCGTTGCCGGACAGCGGGTCCAGCCGGGTGCCGTCGAGGAGCTGGTTGACGTTGGCTCCGGGGTCGCCGGCGGCGTGCCGCAGCCGGGTGCCGGGGCGGTCGTGGCCCCAGCCGTGCGGGAGGCTCACCACGCCCTTGCGCACCGCGTCGGTGATCTCGGCGGGCGCGGTCACCGCTCCCCCGGCGCCGGTGATCCGCACCGGCTGTCCGTCGGTGATGCCGAGGCGCTCGGCGTCGTCGGGGTGCAGGTGCAGGGTGCAGCGGTTGGAGCCGCCGGTGAGGGCGGGCACGTTGTGCAGCCAGCTGTTGTTGGACCGCAGATGGCGGCGGCCGACGAGGACGAGTCCCTCGGCGCGCTCGTGGAGGGCGGTGCGCAGCCGGGGCAGGTCGGCGGCGATCGGTGCGGGCAGCAGCTCCACCTTGCCGCTGCGGGTCTTCAGCGGCTGCGGCAGCCTCGGGCGCAGCGGGCCGAGGTCGATGCCGTGCGGGTGCTCCAGCAGCCGGGCGAGGTGGAGTCCGTCGGGGCGGGCGCCGAAGCCGTCGCCGTAGGGGCCGAGGCGCAGCATCATGTCCAGGCGCCGCTCGGGGCCGTCGGCGCCGGTCAGCAGGCCCGCGAGTTCCTTCGGGTCGCGGCCGTGCACCGGGGAGACGGGGTCGTTCACGGCCTTGCCGAGGGTCTGGTCGATCACCATGTCGTCCACGGCGGACGGGTCGGCGCCGTGCATGCCGGTGGCGGCGAGGACCAGCCGGGCCAGGATCTCCGTCTCGGCCATGCGGCCGGGCTCCAGGGGGACGGCGGGGCGGGTGTAGCGGACCTGGTTGCGGACCGCGAGGGTGTTGAAGGCGAAGTCGTAGTGCGGGCTCTGCGAGGGCGGGGGCGGCGGCAGCACCACGTGGGCGTGGCGGGAGGTCTCGTTGAGGTAGGGGTCGACGCTCACCATGAAGTCGAGCGAGCCGAGGGCCTTGTCGAGGCGGTTGCCGTCGGGTGCGGAGAGCACCGGGTTGGCGGCGACCACGATCAGGGCGCGGATCGGTTCGCCCTCGTCGGTGACGGTGTCGATCTCCTCGGCGAGGGCCGGCAGCGGCAGTTCGGACTTGGCCTCGGGGTGGCGGGAGACGCGTGAGTGCCAGCGACCGAGGGCGAATCCGCGGCCGGGTCCGGCGGGGCGCGGGGTCTTGTCGGTGGCCGACAGCGGGAAGAGGGCGCCGCCGGGCCGGTCGAGGTTGCCGGTGAGGATGTTGAGGACGTCGACCAGCCAGGAGGCGAGCGTGCCGTGCGGGACGGTGCAGCTGCCGATGCGGCCGTAGACGGCGGCGGTGGGGGCGGCGGCGAGTTCGCGGGCGAGGGTGCGGATGGTGTCCGCGTCGACGTCGCAGGCCGCGGCGGCGGCCTCGGGGGTGAAGTCCCGCAGGGCGTCGCGGAGTTCGCCGAGACCGTCCAGGTGCGGGGTGAGCGGGCCCGGGTCGGCGAGCCCTTCGTCGAGGAGCGTGTGCGCCATCGCCGCGAGCAGCAGGGCGTCCGTGCCGGGGCGGACCGCGATGTGCCGGTCGGCGAGGCGGGCGGTGCGGGTGCGGCGCGGGTCGACGACGGTGAGGGTGCCGCCGCGGGCCTTGAGCGCCTTGAGGCGGCCGGGGAAGTCCGGGGCGGTGCACAGACTGCCGTTGGACTCCAGCGGGTTGGCGCCGATCAGCAGGAGGTGGTCGGTGCGGTCCAGGTCGGGGACGGGGATGGCGTTGGCGTCGCCGAAGAGCAGCCCGCTGGAGACGTGCTTGGGCATCTGGTCGACGGTGGAAGCGGTGAACAGGCTGCGGGTGCCGAGCCCGGCGACCAGCAGGGGCGGGTAGAGGGCGCCCGCCATGGTGTGCACATTGGGGTTGCCCGAGGACCACGCCCACCGAGTTCGCGCCGTATCGCCCGGCGACGGGCCGGAGGCCGGCGGCGACCGCGTCGAACGCCTCCTCCCAGGTGGCCTCGCGCAGCTCGCCTCCGTCGCGGACGAGGGGGGTGCGCAGCCGGTCGGGGTCGTTGTCCAGTTCCGGGAAGGCAGCGCCCTTGGGGCAGATGAAGCCCTTGCTGAACACGTCCTCGCGGTCGCCGCGGGCTCGGGTGACCCTGCCGTCCTCGATGGTGAGCGTCAGGCCGCAGGTGGCCTCGCACAGGGGGCAGATGCGCAGAGCGGTGCGGCACACGGGTCCTCCCGGGTACGGCGGCGGCACTCGGACGGACCGAGCATACCGACCGGTAGGCATGGAGGGGAGGGGTTTCGGCGCGCGAACCCGGCCGGCTTGCGAGCCGGGCGGGTCGGTCCAGCCGGAACGATCAGGGTCCTACGGCCGGAACGGTCAGGGTCCTACGGCCGGAACGATCAGGGCCTTAAGGCCGGAACGGTCAGGGTCATGCAGCCGGGCGGGGACGGCTCAGTCCAGCACGCGGGCGAGGTAGGCCCGCAGCATCTCCCGCAGCTCCTCGATGACCTTCTCGTCCCCTTCGGGCGACAGCCGGAAGGCGAGCTGGATGAGGCCGTCGGCGGTCTCGACGGCGATCAGGACGGTGCGGCGCAGGTTCTCGTCGGCGGTGCGGCCGAGGTGGGCGGAGAGCAGGTCGGTGAGGCGGTCGGCGACGCGGTGGTTGGGCTCGGTGCGCTCGGTGCCCACCGGTATCTGGTTGCCGAAGTCGACCAGGGAGAAGCCGGGGGCGGTGCGCTTCATGTCCAGGTACTCGCCGATCACGACGTCCATGGCATGGCGCCAGCCGCGGTCCCCGGCGCCCTTGAGGCGGTCGGTGACCCGTGCGGTGAAGCGCTCCAGGTTGCGCTGGGCCAGGGCGTCCGCCATCTGCCGCTTGTTGCCGAAGAAGCGGTAGACGGAGCCGATGGGCACACCGGCCCGCTGGGCGACGGCGCGGGTGCTCAGGTCGTCGTAGCCGACCTCGTCGAGGAGGTCGGCGCAGGCGTCCAGGATCCTGGCCAGCCGTTCGGCGCTGCGCCGCTGCACGGGGGCACGGCGGAGAGAGGTCACATGGGACACGGCCCTCATGATGCCTGTTCGCCACCGGCCGGTGAACCTCGCCCTCCGCCCGCGGCCGGGGCGCCCTTCCCGCCGCTGTCCTCCGGCGGGGTGCCGTTCCCGCCGCCGTCCTCCGCAGGGGTGCCGCCCCCGCCGCTGTCCTCCGGCGGGCTGCCGTTCCCTCCGCTCTCCCCCGCCGGCGTGCCGGCCGGGCCCGGGGCCGGCTCCGAGACGGTGACGTCGGCGGTGCTCTCCACCGGCTCCCCGTCGACGGCCCACCCCGAGCCGTCGTCGGCGTAGAGGCGGGCGGTGACCTGGTGGGTGCCGCGCGGCAGCATCCGGGCGGACAGATGGTGCTCGGCGGTGCGCAGCCGGGCGACGAGGCGGTCGTCGACGTAGAGGTGCGCCAGTCCGCGGCCGGCCTCCGCCCGCTTCGGCGCCCCCTGGGGCGAGAAGCGGAAGTTGCGCAGGGTGAGGCGTACGTCCCAGCCGCCGTCGGGGTCGGGGGTGACCTCGACGCGGACCTCGGGGGCGTCCTGCTCGTCCACCTCGCGGTAGGGCCGCCCGTCCGGGTCGCGGTCCTCCAGCAGCTTGCCCACCGGCGAGGGCGAGACCGCGTCCGACTCCGGGGCGTCACGGGAGGCGCAGCCCGTGGCCCCGGCCACGGTGACCGCGCAGACCGCGAGCGCGGCGATCAGGCTCCGCGTCCTGGACATGCCAGGACCGTAGAACAGCGGTGCGAGCCCGCGGATCCACCTGGAGTCGGGTTCGGGGTCATCCGCCGAGAGGACCGAGAGGATTACGTCCCCCCTCTACGCACATCGGTCCGCGCGGCCCTCTTGCGCCGGGGAAACCGCAATCCTACGGTGATGCATAGGAATCAATCCGCGCCGCAAGGGAGCAGCGAAGATGAGTGATGGGGGCACCGCCCGGGCGGGCGAGTCGGAGCGCGACGAGGCGCGCAAGGTCGCCGAGGCGCTGACCTATCTGTCCGGCTTCGGCAACGAGCACAGCTCGGAGGCCGTGCCGGGCGCCCTGCCCGTGGGACGGAACTCGCCGCAGCGCGCTCCGCTCGGCCTGTACGCGGAGCAGCTGAGCGGTACGGCCTTCACCGAGCCGCGGGCCGTCAACCGCCGCTCCTGGCTGTACCGGATCCGCCCGTCGGCCGCCCACCCGGCGTTCACCCGCACCGGCAACGGCACGCTGCGCACCGCCCCGTTCAACCAGACCGCGCCGGACCCCAACCGGCTGCGCTGGGACCCGCTGCCCGAGCCCGGACCGGACACGGACTTCCTGGCCGGCCTGTGGACCCTGGGCGGCAACGGGGACGTCACCCAGCGCACCGGCATGGCCGTGCACCTGTATCACGCCAACGCCTCCATGAAGCGCGTCTTCAGCAACGCGGACGGCGAGCTGCTGATCGTCCCGGAGCGCGGCGGGCTGCTGCTGCGCACCGAGTTCGGCCTGCTGCACGCCGAGCCGGGGCACATCGCGCTGATCCCCCGCGGCGTCCGCTTCCGGGTCGAGCTGCTGGACAGCACGGCCCGTGGCTACGTCTGCGAGAACTACGGCGCCGCCTTCCGCCTGCCCGACCTCGGCCCGATCGGCGCCAACGGGCTGGCGAACGCACGGGACTTCCAGGCGCCGGTCGCGGCGTACGAGGACGTCGAGGGCCCGGTGGAGGTGGTGAACAAGTTCTGCGGCAACCTGTGGTCGGCGACCTACGGCCACTCCCCGCTGGATGTGGTCGCCTGGCACGGCAACTATGTGCCGTACATCTATGACCTGCGCCGTTTCAATGTGCTGGGCACCATCTCCTACGACCACCCGGACCCGTCGATCTTCACGGTGCTGACCTCGCCGAGCGACACCCCCGGGCTGGCCGGGGTGGACTTCGTGGTGTTCGCTCCGCGCTGGCTGGTGGGCGAGGACACCTTCCGGCCGCCGTACTTCCACCGGAACGTGATGAGCGAGTACATGGGCCTGATCGAGGGTGCCTACGACGCGAAGGCCGAGGGCTTCGTGCCGGGCGGCGGCTCGCTGCACAACATGATGTCGGCGCACGGCCCGGACCGGGAGACCTTCGAGCGGGCGAGCAACGCGGAGCTGAAGCCGCAGAAGATCGACGACGGCCTGGCGTTCATGTTCGAGACGCGCTGGCCGGTGATCCTGACGCCGCAGGCGGCGCGCGCGGAGCACGTCCAGGAGCGGTACGACGCCGTCTGGGAAGGCTTCGAACGTCACTTCAGGGAGCAGTGATGCCGCACGCCTCTTCCGTCCACCGATTGCACTGAGCGTTCCCGACCGGTACGGATAGCCCGTGACCTCCTTCGCTCCGGATTCGATCGTCCTGAACCGCAAGCTGCCGCTCTGGTATCAGGTGTCGCAATCACTGCGCGCCTCGATCCTCGGCCGCTCGCCGCAGGACCCGCTGCGGCTGCCCACCGAGGAGCAGCTGGCGGGGCACTACGGCGTGAGCGTGCTGACCATGCGGCAGGCGCTGAAGGAGCTGGAGGACGAGGGGCTGATCTCCCGGCACCGGCGGCGGGGCACGTTCATCGAGCCCGGCGCCCGCAGGGGGTCCCCGGTGCGGCTGCTGGGCTCGGTGGACGCCATCGTGGCCCAGCAGTCCGGGATGACCACCGAGCTGCTGGAGCACGGCCCCGCCCCGGTGCCGGCGGAACTCGCCGAGCACTTCCCGGACCTGACCGAGGTGGCGACGTACCACCGGCTGCGCAGCGACGAGAAGACCGGGGAGCCCACCAACCACGCCCGCAACTACGTCCGCCCCGAACTGGCCGAGCACATCGACCTGGACGATCTGGTGCGCTGGCCCATGACCAAGGTGCTGCGGGACGTGGTCGGGGTGGACATCAGCCGCATCACCGACACCGTGGAGGCACGGCTCGCGGACCCGGAGACCGCCCGGCTGCTGGAGGTCCCGCTGCTGAGCCCGATCCTGCACTACACCGGCATCACCTACGACACCGGCGGACGCCCGCTGGACGTGGCCGTCATCAACTACCGGGGCGACCGCTTCTCCTTCACGGTCACCCTGGACGCCACCTGACCCGGCCGTCGGTGCCAGGTCGTACGATGCCCTGCGTGACGCACGACGACGCTCCGCTGCTGGCGGATCTGATGCCGTGGTCCGTCGCACCGCCCCGGCTCGGCCGGGCCTGGCCGGCGGGCCCCGACGCGGCGTCCCTGAAGGCCCGTTGGGCGGCGCTGGTCGAGGCCGAGGGACCCGACCGCGAGGCACTTCTCCAGCCGACCCGCGCACGCACCCTGCACACGGCGGTCGGCCGGCTGCCGGGCTCGGGCGGCGGCACGGAGCGCCTGGCCCGCGCGGCCGGCCCGTGCCCGGACCCGGTCCGCGTCCTGTATGCCCCGTTCGACGAGCAGTGGCTGATCCCCGACCACCGGCTGATAGACGCGGCCCGCCCGGAGCTGTGGCGGGTGGCCGACGCCCACCAGATCTTCCTGCTGGAGACGGGCGCCGCCGGGCGCACCCCGGCCGACGCCGGAGCCGACTCGGGCCCTCCCCTCGTCGCCACCTCCCTCCTCCCCCTGCTGCGCCCCGGCCGCGTCCGTCCCCTCTACCGGCGGCCCGGCGGCCGGGAGCCCAATCTCGCCCCCGGCCTGCTCGCCCACCTCACCGACCGTCACGGCCGGGAGGCCGGCCCGCTCGACGTCCTCGCCTGGACCCTGGCCGTGGCCCGCCCGTCGCCCGGCGGGCTCGCCGTGCCGCTCACCGGGGACGCGGAGGCCTGGGCGCGGGGTGTGGCGGTCGGCCGCCGGATGCTGTGGCTGATGCGGCGCGACGGGGAGCGTCCGAAGCTTCCCGGCGGGCGCCGCCCGTACGTCCGCGCACCGCTGCCGTCCCGTCCGCTGACCCTGCACTACGACCGGGACGAGGAGAGCCTGCACCTCGACGAGGGCCGCATCGCGCCGGTGCCGGCGGCGGCCTGGGACTTCGAGCTGGGCGGCACCCGCGTCCTGGAGCAGTGGTTCACCGCCCGCACGGCCCCGGCCGAACCGGGCACCCTGGCCGCGATCCGCCCGCCGGCCTGGCCGCAGACCTGGACCTCGGAGCTCCTGGAGCTGATCACGGTCCTGGCCCTGCTGGCGGAACTCCGCCCCCGGCAGGCCGCCTTGACGGTCCCCGACCCGGTGACCGCCACCGACCTGCACATGGCCGGAGTCCTGCCGCCCCCGCCCTCGGCCAGCCGTCCCGCCTCCGTCCTGGACACCCAGGAGGAGGGCCCGGAGGGCCAGCTCGCGCTGATCTGAACCGGAGGGTGGTGACGGCAGCACGCGAGCTGTTCGGGAACGCGGGGTGCCCGAGGGCGCGGCCTGGCCGGTGGCGCATCCCGTGGCGGGGTCGCTGGGCTGGTGCGCGGTCCTGCTCGCGGTGTTCGTGCCGCTGGCCGTACGGCAGTACGCGCACGGGCAGCGGTGAGGTCCTGGAGAGTTTCCGGCGGGCCCCCGGTGTGCTGCCGGGTGGGACCGGGGGCGCCGGCGTGCGGTGATGTGTGGGTCAGTGGCCGCCGAACAGGGTGCGGCGCAGACGGCGCAGAGGGGCGAACAGCGAGACCCGGCTGGCACGGGCGCGGGCACCCCGGGCGCCGCGGTCACGCGCGGTCAGCTCACGCATCAGCGTGGTGGCCTCCGCCGTGTCGCGCTGCGGCACGGCGGGTCCCGCCAGCACCGACAGATGCCGGTCCAGGCGCGAACTGCTCGCACCGCTCCCGCAGGTGATCGCAGGGACCCTGGCCCTGCTGCGCACTGTTATCCGTTCCATGTCACTCCCCACCCGTACGAGTCCACCCAGCCCGGGCAGGGTAACCCTATCGCCCCATCCCGGCACTCGTGTATCGAGGTCACAGGATTCACCTTCCCCATAAGGGTGTTGACGAACACTCGGCGATTACTCTCCGAATCCAACTGTTTTCAGGGCGAGTTGTGCAATGGGCTGGGTAGTGGGTTGCGGTGACCCTCCGTCAGGTTCGACGGTCACGGCGAGTGACGTCCCGGAGGTTTCCAGTCCGGTCGCCACCACGGGCGTGTCGCCCTCGAAGAGGCCGAGGGAGCGCGGTTGCGCGCCAGGGCGCATGAGCCACAACTGGTGCACGCGCCCGCCCGGGGGCTCGCCGTAGCCGCCCAGGGTGACGATCGCGCTCTCCTCCGACGCGGAAGCGATCACTCCGATCGTTCGTCCCCGTTCGTCCCGTCCGGTGCTCGCACGGGCGTCCGGGGCGGAGAGAACGTGCGCGATCTCACGTGCCCGGTCCCGCTCGGCGTCGAGTCGGTCCTGGGTCCGCTCGGCCTGCACGCCGAACAGGGCGGCGACGACCAGGGCCGCCGCGGAGGTGACCGTGGCCAGCGGCACCAGCAGCACAAGGCGCCGCCGCTCCCGCGGGCGGGGCGGGGGCTGGGTGCCCCAGACGTACGGCGGGAGCTGAGCCTCGCGCGCGGATCCGGAGCGCTGCGGTGCGGGCTCCTGCGGGATGCTGTGGATGGCCGACAGCACCCGCTCGCGCAGGGCGTCCGGTGCGGGCACGGCCGTGGACCAGGCGAGGCGGACGGTGTCCTCGGCCAGATCGCGCACCTCGGCGGCGCAGCGGTCGCAGGACTTCAGATGCTTCTCGAACTTGACGCGCTCGGCGGGGTCGAGCGCGTCCAGCGCGTAGGGAGCGGCGAGGGAGTGCACGTCCCCGCGCCCCAGCAGCCGGCCGAAGAGCGTCATGCCGCACCTCCCAGGCAGTCGCGGAGGCGGGTGAGCCCGTCGCGCATCCGCGTCTTGACCGTACCCAGCGGCAGGCGCAGCCGTTCGGCGACCTCCCGGTAGGTGTACCCCTCGTAGTAGGCGAGGGTGACCGACTGGCGCTGCAGCGCGGTGAGCCGGTTCAGGCAGCGGCGCACCCATTCGCGCTCCAGCCCCGCCTCGACCTCCTCGGCCACCTGGTCGAAGGCGGGGCCCTCGGCCCGCCGCGCCTCCCGCTGCTCGCGCTCACCGGCGGCACGGGCGCTGCGCACCCGGTCGACCGCCCGGCGGTGGGCCAGAGTCAGCACCCAGGTCAGGGCGCTGCCCCGGCCGGGATCGAACCGCGCGGCCGAACGCCAGAGTTCGAGCAGCACTTCCTGCGACACCTCCTCCGACTGCGCGGGATCGCGCACCACCCGCCGCACCAGCCCGTACACCGGTCCGGACACCAGCCCGTACAGCTCCTCGAACGCCTTGTGGTCACCTCCGGCCACTCGCACCAGAAGCTCGTCCGCTTCCAACGGGCCTCCCCCCCTCTTCCGGCCCCTCCGGGCCACCCGAACGTCATGAGGCATTCGCGGCGAGCGCGCCTCCGGATGGGTTTACGGATCGGCGGGCCGAAAACGCGGGTCGAGCAGGAGAAAAACAGGGATTGACGCGGCGACAGGTGCGGGGAGCCGGGCAGGGGGGCGTGCCACCAGCTCCCGGCTCAGGGATCCAACGCCGCGGACGCGCGAGAAGGCGTTGGGAAATTCGACCAATCCGGCCCGCCCCGGGCTCCGAATCGAGGGGTGTAAGGCAAGTCGGCACCGAGGACGGACCGCATGACACCTAACTCCAGGACGGGCGTGGGACGCAGGAGCCTCGCGACCCTGATCAGTGGTGCGCTGGCCGCCGGGGGGCTCGCAGCCGCCGGTGTGACCACGCTGGAACCGGGGGCGGCCTCCGCCTCCAGCCACCGGGAGGCCCCGCTGATCTCGGGCACCCCGCAGTACGACAACACGGACCTGTACGCCTTCGTCAGTCCCGACAAGCCGGACACCACGACGATCATCGCGAACTGGATCCCCTTCGAGGAGCCGGCCGGCGGGCCGAACTTCTTCACCTTCGCCGAGGACGCCCAGTACGACCTGCGCATCGACAAGAACGGGGACGCACAGGAAGACCTCGTCTTCCGGTACACGTTCAAGACGCACACCAAGAACGACAAGACGTTCCTCTACAACACCGGGCCGGTCGAGAGCCTCGACGACCCGGACCTCAACATCACGCAGACCTACGACCTCGAGATGATCAAGCTGCGTCATCTCAAGGCCGAGTCCAGGACCAAGATCGCCGACGACGTTCCGGTGGCGCCGTCCAACGTCGGCAAGGCGTCGATGCCGGACTACGACAAGCTGCGCAAGGAGGCGATCCACGAACTGGCGGGCGGGGTGACGACGTTCGCCGGGCAGGCGGACGACCCGTTCTTCCTGGACCTGCGCGTCTTCGACCTGCTGTACGGAGGCAATCTCTCCGAGGTCGGCAACGACACCCTCAAGGGCTACAACGTCAACTCGATCGCCCTGCAGGTGCCCACCAGCCACATCACCGAGTCGCACGAGCAGCCGGTCGTCGGCATCTGGTCGACCACGCAGCGCAAGAACGCCAAGGGTCACTTCAAGCAGGTCTCGCGCCTGGGCAACCCGCTGGTGAACGAGGTCGTCAACCCGCTGAAGGACAAGGACACCTTCAACGCCTCCACGCCGCGGGACGACGCGCAGTTCCTGAAGAACGTGACCAACCCGGAGCTGCCGAAGCTCATCGAGGGGATCTACAAGATCCCCGCGCCGAAGGAGCCGCGCAACGACCTGGTCGACGTGTTCCTCAAGGGCGTGAAGGACCTCAACCAGCCGCCGCACGTCACCCCTTCGGAGATGCTGCGCCTCAACACCTCGATCGAGCCCACGGACAAGCCCAAGCGGCTGGGCGTGCTGGACGGCGACAACGCGGGCTTCCCGAACGGGCGCCGGCTGACGGACGACGTGATCGACGCCGCGCTCCAGGTGGTCGAGGGCGAACTCGTCGGCGCGAAGAACGACCTGGGCGACGCGGTCGACGCCAACGACAAGAAGTTCGGCGCGTCCTTCCCGTACCTGGCCAACCCCACGGAGGGGTCACGCGGCCCGCTGGCCGAGGGTGTGAAGAGCGGCAACGACGTGCGCAGCCAGCTGGGTGACGCACTGCGGCCCGCCGCGGCCGAGGGCTCCGGCAACACCACGCTGATCGCCGCGTCCGCGGGCGCGGGAGCCGGCGGCATCCTGCTGATCGGCCTGGCCCTCGCGTGGTGGCGCCGGATGCGCGGCCGGGCGTACTGACCGGCCTCGGGTGAGCACCCACCCGCGGACGGACGTACTACCGCGCGGGTGAGCACCCACCCGCGGACGGACGTACTACCCCGCGGGTGAGCACCCGTCCCCGACCGGCACGGCCCGTTCCCCACTCATCCCCCACGGCACGGGCCGTGCCCCACACCCCCCACACCCCACAACCCACCCAGCCCCACGCCCGCCACACCCCCACTCGACCCCCGCACCCCCACGCCCGCCACACCCCCACTCGACCCCCGCACCCCCACGCCCCAGCGACCGCACACCGAACGAGGAGAGGGCATGCCTCCGCGCACGACGGACAGCGCTCAGGAGAAGGCCGAGCCCACCGGGCCGTCCGCCCCCGACACCGCCCATCCGCCGGCGGGCGAGGGCCCGGTGACCGGCTCGGCAGACGCACCCGCCGCCGACTCCCCTCCCCAGGCGACTCGCGTCCGCGCCTTCCGCCGGTTCGCGGCCAGCGCGCGGCGCTCCCGCGGCCTGCATCTCGCCTCGTGCGCCGCGCTGCTGGCCGTCGCCATGACCGCAGGAGCCGTGGCGGTCGGCGGCGTTCGCCAGGACGCCCCGGCCGGGTCCGACGCCGCTCCCGCCGGTGATTTCGCCCCCACTGCGCTCACCGGTGATCTCGACGCGGGCATCCGTTCCCTGCAGGCCCATCTGCGGGCCCAGCCGCGGGACTTCACCGGATGGGCGACCCTGGGCCTCGCCTACGTCGAGCAGGCGCGGATCAAGGGCGACCCCTCGCGCTACCCCCAGGCGGAACGGGCGATCAAACGCTCCCTCGCCGTGTCACCCGGCAACGACCAGGCGCTCAGCGCACGCGCCGCGCTGGCCGCCGCGCGGCACGACTTCCCCGGGGCGCTGAAGCACGCGGAGCAGGCCCTGAAGCGGAACCCCTACAGCGAACGCGCGCTGTGCACCCGGATCGACGCGCTGGTCGAGCTCGGCCGGTACCAGGACGCCGCCGAGGCGGCCGACATCGCCGACGACCGCAGGCCGGGGGTCCCGGTGTTCACCCGGTACGCGTATGTGCAGGAGCTGCGCGGCGACGTGGGCATCGCGCGCCGGGTGCTGCAGCAGGCGCTGAAGTCGGCGTCCTCGCCCGCGGACGTGGCCTACGTGGCGACGGCGCTCGGTCAACTGGCCTGGAACCAGGGCGACTACAAGGCCGCGCTGCGGCACTACGGACGGGCGCTCGCCGCCGACGACGGTCATCTGCCCGCGTTGGAGGGCCGCGCCCGCGCCCAGGCGGCGAACGGTGACCGCGCCGGGGCGATCCGGACGCTGGAGCAGGTCGTCGCCCGCTCCCCGCTGCCGGGGCCGCTGGTGGCCCTCGGCGAGCTGTACGAGGCCCGGGGCGGCGACGGCGACCGGGCCAAGGCACGGGACCAGTACGCCCTGGTCGACGCCTGGACCTCGCTCGCCCGGGCCGGAGGGGTCAACGCCGACCTGGACACCGCGCTGGCCCTCGCCGATCACGGCGATCCCGCCCAGGCGCTGCGCGCGGCCCGAGCGGAGTGGGAGCGCCGGCGCACCGTGCACACCGAGGACGCGCTCGCCTGGGCGCTGCACGTCAACGGCCGCGACAACGAGGCCCTCGCCCACGCCCGCCGGGCCACGGCGACCGGGTACCGCAACGCCGTCTTCCTCTACCACCGCGGCATGATCGAGCGCGCCACCGGCCACCACGAGGCCGCCCGCGCCTCGCTGAAGGCGGCCCTGGAGCTCAACCCGGGCTTCTCACCGCTGGGCGCCCGCGAGGCACGGGCCGCGCTGAAGGACCTGAAGGATCTGAAAGACCGAAAGGATCTGAAGGACCTCAAGGATCCGGAGGCGGCGCGTTGATCCTCCGCCCTTCGAGCCTCCGCCGTGCGCTCGCCGCCGGCTCCGCCGTGCTCACCGCCGCCTGTGCGCTCGTCCTGGTCCCGGCCCCGGCGGCGAGCGCGCATCCGCTCGGCAACTTCACCGTCAACCGCTACGACGGCCTGGTGGCCGCGCCCGGCGAACTCCGCGTCCACCATGTGGAGGACCTGGCCGAGATCCCGGCCACCCAGGCCGGTCCGGACGTCGAGCGGCTGGGCATCGACCGCTGGGCCCGGGAGCGCTGCGCGGCAGCCGCCGGAGACAGCGAGGTCCGGGTCGACGGGCGGAAGGTGCCGGTCACCGTCACCAGCAGCCGGGCGCGGGTCCGGCCGGGGCAGGCCGGGCTGGACACCCTGCGGGTGGAGTGCGGGCTGACCGCGCCGCTCCCCGAGGGCGAGACGGTGGCGGTCGGGTTCCGGGGCGCCGGCGCCTCCTCGGGGCCGGGCTGGCGGGAGATCACGGCGCGCGGCGACCGGATGACGCTCACCGCCTCGGACGTGCCGGAGAACTCGGTGTCCCGTGAACTTACCCGGTATCCGGAGGAGTTGCTGTCCTCCCCCGCCGACACCGTGAGCGCGAGCCTGCGGGTGCGTCCCGGCGGGCCCGCGCTGGCCGAGGAGGGCGGCGAGGCTCCCGCCTCCTCCGTGCTGCCGCGCGGGGCCGACCGGTGGACCCGCGCCCTCGACGATCTGGTCGCCCGGCACGATCTCACCGCGGGCTTCGCCGCCCTCGCCCTGCTGATCGCCGTGTTCCTGGGCGCGATGCACGCGCTGGCACCGGGGCACGGAAAGACGCTGATGGCCGCGACGGCGGCGGCACGCGGAGGCCGGGCCCGCCTCCGGGACGTGCTGCCCATGGCGGCCTCGGTGACGATCACGCACACCCTCGGCGTGGTCGCCCTGGGCCTGCTGGTGACGGCAGGCTCGGTGGCCGCCCCCTCGGTGATCGCCTGGCTCGGCATCGCCAGCGGCGTCCTGGTCACCCTGGCGGGCGCGAGCCTGGTGCGCCGGGCCCTGCGCAACCGGCCCGGCTCACCCGGCCACTCTCACGCGCCCCGACACGGGCACACCCACGAGCACCCGGACGGACCCCACCCCGGCCACGAGCACACCCACGCCCACCCCGACGACCACGGACACGGACACGACGACCCCGCGCACCCGCACTCCCACCCGCACGACCACGGCGCGGCGCACGAGCACCCGTCCCACTCCCTGACGCACACCCACGGCGGCCGCACCCACACCCACGCGGTCGCTCCCACCCTGCGCGGCACCATCCTGCTCGGCTTCGCCGGGGGGCTGGTGCCGAGCCCCTCGGCCGTCGTGGTGCTCGTCGGCGCCGCCGCGCTCGGCCAGGCCTGGTTCGGGCTGCTGCTGGTCGTGGCGTACGGCGTGGGACTGGCCCTCACCCTCACCGCCGCCGGGTACGCCGTGGTGAAGGCGGGCAGCGGTGCGGCCCGGCTGCTGGCGCGCCGCCCCCGCTGGACGAGGAGCCCGCTGGCCGCCTTCGCGCGCCGCGCCGCCCCGCTGGGCTCGGCGTTCGTCGTGGTGGCTCTCGGGGCGGGTTTGGTGTTCAGGGGGGCCGCATCCGCTCTCGGCTGAGCTACTTTCATCAGGTACGGGAAGATTCGCCCGGATGCGAAATGGGGGCGCCGTGTCCGAAGAACCGGGCCAGGAGCGGGTGATCGCGGGCCGTTACCGCCTGCTGTCGCCACTCGGCGAGGGCGGTATGGGCACGGTCTGGCGGGCCCGCGACGAGGTGCTGCACCGCGAGGTCGCCGTCAAGGAGGTGCGCGCCCCGGCGGGGCTGCCGGCATCCGATGTGGAGCGGATGTACGCCCGGCTGGAGCGGGAGGCGTGGGCGGCGGCCCGGGTCGCCGACCGCCATGTGGTGACGGTGTACGACGTGGCGATGGAGGAGGGGCGTCCGTGGATCGTCATGGAGCTGATCCGCGGCCTGTCCCTCGCCGAGGTGCTGGACGCCGAGGGTCCGCTCTCCCCGCAGCGCGCCGCGCACATCGGCGCGGAGGTGCTGGCGGCGCTGCGGGCGGCGCACTCGGCCGGGGTGCTGCACCGGGATGTGAAGCCTGCCAATGTGCTGATCTCGAACGACGGCCGGATCGTGCTCACCGACTTCGGCATCGCCATGGTCGAGGGCAGCTCCGCGCTGACCATGACCGGCGAGGTCGTCGGCTCGCCGGAGTTCCTCGCCCCGGAGCGGGCGCTGGGCCGCACCCCGGGCCCCGAGTCGGATCTGTGGTCGCTCGGGGTGCTGCTGTACGCGGCGGTCGAGGGCCATTCGCCGTTCCGTCAGGACACCCCGCTGAGCACGCTGCGGGCGATCGTGGACGAGGAACTGCCGCCGCCGCGCCGGGCCGGTCCGCTCACCCCGGTGATCGAGGGGCTGCTGCGCAAGGATCCGGCGGAGCGGCTGTCGGCGGGTCAGGCGCTGGCGGATCTGCGGGTGATCGGCGAGGGAGGCTCGCCGCACGCGGCTCCGGCGGGCCCGGACCCGTACGCCCCGACGGTGGCGGCCCCGCAGCCGGGCCCGCCCACGGGTCCGCAGGCCCACCGCAGTGCCGGTGCCACGCCTGCGATGCCGGGCCCGGGTGTGCCGGACGGCACCGCCCAGGTCACCCGGCAGGAGCCGGAGCACTCCCGCCGCTCCCGGATCGCGCTGATCGCGGGCGTGACCGTGCTGGTCCTGGCGCTGGCGGCGCTGACGTACGGGCTGATGAACCGCGGCGACGGAGGCGGCGGGGGCGAGGCCGGCACCGGTACCGAGGTGAGCACGCCCGCGCAGACCGGTGACGAGGAGGAGCGCCGCGAGAACCCGCGGACCTCGGGTCCGCCGACCTCGCCGACGCCGAGCGAGTCGGAGCGGACCAGTGAGCCTGCGCAGACGGTGCGGGTGACGGTGCACGGGGAGCGCACCGAGTACTCGGGGACCTGTCCCCCGCCGAGCGCCGAGGCACCGTCGTTCACGGCGACGTTCACGGTGGGCCGGCTGCCGGCCGAGGTGAGCTACCGCTGGGTGGCCGAGGGCGGCGCGGTGGACGACACGGGGTGGCGCACGCTGTCGTTCCCGGAGGGCGGCGGTCAGACCAAGCGGGACACGGTGGTGGTGACGACGTATTCGGAGACGGGCACGCTGCAGAGCGCGATCGGTGTGGAGGTGCGCGATCCGGTGCGGCTGACGTCGCAGAAGGTGCCGTTCTCGGTGACGTGCGAGACGGAGACCCCGACGGGCGGGGCCTCCCCTTCTCCTTCCGGTTCGGTGGCCGCGCCCTGAGCGGCGGGCGCGTCCGGGTCAGGCGGCGCCGTTGAGCACCGGCAGGTAGCCGCCGGACTGGCCGGCCGCCTTGGGGTGGTACGACTCGCCGATGTTGAGCCAGTTCACGCTGTGCAGCCAGGGGCTGCCGGAGCACAGCTCGTGGCCGGTGAAGGTGGTGCGCACGTCGCCGAAGGTGAAGCCGTGGGCGCGGGCGCGCTGGGCGATGGTGTTGTTGAGGTGGTCGGCGCCGTCGTTGATCGCCTTCCGCTTGGTCTCGGAGAGGCCGACGCAGGTGGTGCCGAGCTTGTAGAAGCGCGGGTAGCCGAGGACGACGACCCGGGCGTTGGGTGCCTTGCTGCGGATGGCCGAGTAGACGTTGTCGAGCAGGCCGGGGAGCGTGGAGTCGACGTAGGACCGCGCGGTGGCGATCCGGGACAGGCAGGTGCTCTCGGACTGGAGCACACAGGTCGTCATGACGTCGGCGAAACCTGCGTCGTTGCCGCCGACGCTGATGGAGACGAGACCGGTGGTGCTGCTGAGCGGGCCGAGCTGACCGCTGAGAACATCACCCGTCCGGGCGCCCGAGCAGGCCGTGAAGGTGAAGCTGGCGGGTGAGTTGGCGGCGGCCCAGAGGTACGGATAGGCCTTCGTGCTGCGCTTGCAGTCGCCGCTGGAGGAGATGTAGCTGCCGGCTCCGACACCGGAGGAGTAGGAGTCACCGAGGGCTACATAGCCGCTGTTCGCGGCCAGTTGGGACGCGTGTGCCGTGGTGGCCCCGGTGAGGGCGGTGGCGGCGGTGAGGAGGAGTGAGCTCAGAAAGAGGACAAGTCGGGAACGTCTCATGGAACCTCCCTTTAGCAGGATCTCTGCCGCAACCGTCGTAGCAACTACGCGTGTTGACAGGAAGTGTCCATGCCAAGACCTTTGGACTATTTCCAGGAACTCCGCGACTTCTTCACGGATTCTGTGGTAAGGCGCGGATCACCCGCGAACGGCACCGGTTGAAGTACGGACGAATTCCGGACGTAGGGCCGTTCGGACCTTGACCCCCTCTGAGCGGCTGAGCCACATTGAAGCCCGACCCATGGCCAAACCATCAAAAAGGTGAGGCACGTTCCAGGTCTTGCCATACGGGTTCAATCGTCAATACCGTCATACATCTCACCCGTACCGGTGCGTCAGTACGCGACTCCAGGGGAGGGCTCAGGGGCGCGACGGGCCGGCGCGGGGCGCGGTAGGGGGGTGCCGTGCTCGTGATCGCAACCGTGAACGAGCCGTGCCGCGCGGCTGGCTGCCATTCCGCAGCCGGCCAGATTTGCCAGCTCACCCGGCGTGCACGGAGCTCCGTGCCGTCATGCCACGGGTGAGAACCCCCCTTTCGAACCGGAAGAAGAGCCGGGCTGCCCAGGGGCGGGCGGTCCACCGGACGAGAGGGACCAGACTCATGAGCTCAGTTCTGCAGCCCGCGGCCACGGATCAGGACGACAATGATCCGTCGACCTCGGGAAAGTACCGGCCAGTCTCCTCGCATCTGGCGATAGCGCCGCCGGTCAGCGTGGTCATACCGGCCATGAACGAGGCGGAGAACCTGCCGTACGTCTTCAAGACGCTGCCCGACTGGATCCACGAGGTGGTGCTGGTCGACGGCAACTCCACCGACAACACCGTCGAGGTGGCCCGCGAGCTGTGGCCGGGGGTCAAGGTGGTCGAGCAGCGCGGCAAGGGCAAGGGTGACGCCCTGATCAGCGGTTTCCAGGCCTGCACCGGGGACATCATCGTGATGGTCGACGCCGACGGCTCGGCCGACGGCAACGAGATCGTCAGCTATGTCTCCGCCCTGGTCTCCGGCGCGGACTTCGCCAAGGGGTCCCGGTTCGCCAACGGCGGCGGCACCGACGACATGACCTTCATCCGCAAGCTCGGCAACCGGGTGCTCTGCGCCATCGTCAACCGGAAGTTCGGCGCCCGCTACACCGACCTCTGCTACGGATACAACGCGTTCTGGCGGCACTGCCTGGACAAGATCGAGCTGGACTGCACCGGCTTCGAGGTGGAGACCCTGATGAACATCCGGGTCGTCAAGGCGGGCCTGAAGGTGCAGGAGATCCCGAGCCACGAGTATCTGCGCATCCACGGCACCAGCAATCTGCGCGCCGTGCGCGACGGTCTGCGGGTGCTCAAGGTGATCCTCAAGGAGCGCTCCAACCGGCGTGCGCTGCGCCGCCGCGGCCACCACTCGCCGCTGCTGGAGACGGTGCGGGAGAAGGTGTCTTGAGCGAGCCCGGGACGCCCGGCATCTCGGTCGTGATCTGCGCCTACACCGAGGACCGCTTCGAGGACGTCCTCGCGGCGGTCGCCTCGGTGCGCGCGCAGTCACGCCCGGCCCTGGAGACGCTGCTGGTCGTCGACCACAACCCGGCTCTCCTGGACCGGCTGGGCAAGGAGTTCAAGGATCCTCAGGACGGCACCGTCGTGCGGGTGCTCGCCAACGCGGGCCCGCGCGGCCTGTCCGCCGGGCGCAACACCGGGATCGCCGCCGCCCGCGGCGAGATCGTGGCGTTCCTGGACGACGACGCCGTCGCCGAACGCGACTGGCTGAAGTACCTGGCCGAGGCCTACGCCGATCCGCGGGTGATGGCGGTCGGCGGCCGCACCGAACCGATCTGGGCGTCGGGCCGGCGCCCCGACTGGTTCCCCGAGGAGTTCGACTGGGTGGTGGGCTGCACCTACCGGGGCCTGCCGCCCGGCCGCGTCCGGGTGCGCAACGTCCTCGGCGGCAACGCCTCCTTCCGGCGCAGCGCCTTCGACCATGCCGGCGGCTTCGCCACCGGCATCGGACGGGACGGCAGCAAGCGCCCGCTGGGCGGGGAGGAGACGGAGCTGTGCATCCGGCTCAGCCGCGCCTGCCCGGACGCCGTGCTGCTGATCGACGACCGGGCGGTGATCCACCACCGGGTGCCCGAGGCACGCGAGCACTTCCGCTACTTCCGCACCCGCACCTATGCCGAGGGTCTGTCAAAAGCCCTGGTGGCGCGCAGTGTCGGGGCGGACAAGGGCCTGGAGTCCGAGCGCCGCTACACCACCCGCGTGCTGCCGGCCGGGGTGGCGCGGGGACTGCGCGACGCCCTGCTGGGCCGCCCCGGCGGCGCGGGACGCGCCGGAGCCATCGTCGCCGGGGTGCTCACGGCCGCGGCCGGCTATGCGGTGGGCAGCCTGCGGGCGCGGCCGGGCGCGGTGACGTTCTCCGTGGCGGACATCGAAAGGGCCGACGCGGCTGGCGCGGACCGCAGGGCCGACGCGGACCGCAGGGCCGGCGCGGACCGCAGGGCCGGCGGTGACCGGGGCGGTGACGCACATGGATGACGTGCGCGTGCCGATCCTCATGTACCACTCGGTCGCCACCGACCCCAATGACGCGACCCGTGCGCTGTCCGTCTCCCCGCAGGCGTTCGCCGAGCAGATGGGGGTGCTCGCCGAGCAGCGGCTCACCCCCGTCACCACGGCGGAGCTGGCCGCCTGCTGGCGCACGGGCCGCCCGCTGCCCCCGCGCCCGGTGCTGGTCACCTTCGACGACGGCTACGAGGGCGTGCACCGGCACGCCCTGCCCGTGCTCGCCAAGCACGGCTTCATAGCCACCCTGTTCGTCTCCACGGGCTGGCTGCGCGGCCCGTACGACACCGGCGGCGGCCTGGACACCATGCTGGACTGGGACCAGGTGCGCGAACTGGCGGAGGCGGGCGTGGAGATCGGCGGGCACAGCCACTCCCACCCGCAGCTGGACCAGCTCGACGACCGGGCGCTGCGCTCCGAGCTGATCCTGTGCAAGGAGATCGTCTCGGACCAGCTCGGCCGCGCACCCGCCTCCTTCGCGTACCCCTACGGCTACTCCAGCCGCCGGGTGCGCGAGGCGGTGCGGGAGGCCGGGTACGCCCAGGCGCTCGCCGTGGGCAACGACCTCGCCCGGCGCGCGCAGGGGCCGTACGCGCTGCGGCGGGTGACGGTGCGCCGGAGCACCACCACCGCCGAGTTCGAGCGGCTGGTCCAGGGGCGGGCGATCGGGCGCACCTTCGCCCCGGACCGCGCGCTGACCAAGGGGTACGCCGTGGTCCGCCGGGCCCGGCAGGCGCGCCGGGCGGTGGCGCGGGCCCTGAACTGAACGGCGGGAGCGGGCAAACGGGCGGCCCTGCGCGTGTGCCCGGGAAACCGGGTGCACGCGCGCCCCGTGTGCCCGATCATGGCGGCATGTCCGCGCACCCGCACGACGCCCTGCCGATCCGGCTCACCGTCGACGACAGCGACTCCCCGGCCGATGTCGTCGACGCGCTGTTCCTCGGCCGCTTCGCGACCGGCGAGCAGCCGTTCTCGCACTCCGTCAACATCGACCGGGTCCGCTCCGGCGCGACCCTGCTGCCGGCGTCGGCGCGGGTGCTGCGGGTCGCCCGGGACGACGACCGCAGCGCCACGCTGGCCGAGGGGGACGGCTGGACACTGCTGGTCTCCCGCTGGAACCGGGGCGCCGACGTCACGGTCACGGCGACCAGCGCGGAGCTGGCCGCGAAGGTGCTGGACGAGGCCACCGACGGCGCGGCGGACGAACCGGAGCCGCAGCCGGAGAACGTCACCATGGGCTTCTGGTACGTCTCCCCGCGGCGCGGCCCGCACCGCACCACCCGGCAGATCACGGCGGGCACCTGGGAGGAGGTGCGCGGCAACTACACCGCGCCGGTGGCGGACGCGATGGACCGCCTGATGAAGACCACCCCCGAGGACATCTCCGGCCGGCTGCTCCTGCTGCACGGCCCGCCGGGCACCGGCAAGACCTCCGCGCTGCGCACGCTCGCCCGGTCCTGGCGGGACTGGTGCCAGGTGGACTGCGTGCTCGACCCCGAGCGGCTCTTCTCCGACGTGGGCTATCTGATGGACATCGCCATCGGCGAGGACGACCCGGCGGGCAAGGGCCGCTGGCGGCTGCTGCTGGAGGACTGCGACGAGCTGATCCGCGGCGAGGCCAAGCACACCGCCGGCCAGGCGCTGTCCCGCCTGCTCAACCTCACCGACGGGCTGCTCGGCCAGGGCCGCAATGTGCTGGTGGGGGTCACCACCAACGAGGACCTGGAGCGGCTGCACCCGGCGGTGGTCCGGCCCGGCCGGTGCCTGGCCCGGATCGAGGTGGGGCCGCTGACCCGCCGCGAGGCGGTGAACTGGCTGGGCCGCGAGGACGGCATCGGCCGGGAGGGCGCCACGCTGGCCGAGCTGTACGCGCTGCGCCGGGGCACCTCGCCGACGGCGCTGCCGGAGCCCCGCGGGGACACGGACGCCGGGCTGTACCTGTAGAACCCGGAATCTGCAGGGCCCGGGCTGTCCCGGTGGAGCGGCGGGTGTTTGATGGTCGTATGACCGTGTTCGTCGGGACGTCGGGCTGGCAGTACCGGGACTGGCGCGAGGTGCTGTACCCGGCGGGGGTGCCGATGCGGCTCTGGCTGGAGGAGTACGCGGCGCGCTTCGCCACTGTCGAGATCAACAACGCCTTCTACCGGCTGCCGTCCACGGAGACCTTCGCGGCCTGGCGGGAGCGCACCCCGCCGGGCTTCGTGGTCGCGGTCAAGGCGAGCCGCTACCTCACCCACATCAAGCGGCTGCGGGACCCCGAGGAGCCGGTCGAACGGCTGATGAGCCACGCGGCCGGGCTGGGCGACCGGCTCGGCCCGGTCCTGCTGCAGCTCCCGCCCACGCTGCGCGCCGACCCCGGCCTGCTGGACGCCTGTCTGCGCTGCTTCCCCGCCTCGGCGCGGGTCGCGGTGGAGCCCCGGCACGAGTCGTGGTGGACGCCTCGGGTGCGCGAGGTCCTTCAGGCCCGGGGGGCGGCGCTGTGCTGGGCGGACATCCTCTCCCGCCCCGCGACCCCGCTGTGGCGCACCGCCGACTGGGGCTACGTCCGCTTCCACCAGGGCCGTGCCCGCCCGTGGCCGCACTACGGGCGCCAAGCTCTGCACACCTGGGTGGACCGCATCGCGACGACCTGGACCTCCGGGGAGGACGTCTACGCCTACTTCAACAACGACCCGGGCGGGGCGGCGGTGCGGGACGCGGTGGCGTTCGGGCGGGCGGCGAGGTCGGCGGGACTGGACGTGACCCGGACCCCGGAGCAGGTCGCCCACGCCTGAGCGCACCGGGCGGGTCCGCTCCGGCAACCCCGCAGGGTCGCGCGCAGGGGCCACTCCCCGCAGGTCGCCCGCAGGGGCTGCTCCCCGCCGGTCGCCTGCAGGGGCCACTCCCGCCGGTCGCCCGCGGAGGCTACTCCCGCCGGTCGCCCGCAGGGGCCACTCCCCGCAGGTCGCCCGCAGGGGCCACTCCCGCCGGTCGCCCGCAGGGGCTACTCCCCGTAGGTCGCACGCAGGGCGTCCCGGACCGCGGCCAGTGCCTCGTCCTCGGTCAGCCCCAGCCGCTTCACCCGCTCGGCGAACGCCTGGGCGGCCGACGCCGCCTCCCGCTGGGCCGCCGAGCCCGCGGCGGCGATCACCGTCCCGTTGCGCCCCCGCGTCTCGATGACCCCGTCCGCCTCCAGCGCCCGGTACGCCTTGGCCACGGTGTTGGCCGCGAGGCCGAGCGTCTGGGCCAGCCCCCGGACCGTCGGCAGCCGGTACCCCACCGGCAGCGCTCCGGACCGCGCCTGCTCGGAGATCTGCGCCCGCACCTGCTCATAGGGCGGCGCACTGTCGTCGATGCGGATCTTCAGGCTCACGCCCCGATTCTCCCGCACCGGACGGAAAATGAGAGGCGCGGCCCGGCCGGTTGCTCGTAGCGTGCGCCGTCATGACTGTCATCGTGCGCGATCTGCGACCCGAGGTACGCGCCGACGCCGAGGGCTTCTCCCGCGTCCGCCGCCTCGCCGTTCCGTTCATGCTGTCCACCCCCGAGTCCGTGCTGCACGACCTGACGCACTCGCACCCGGACGCCCGCTTCACCCAGCTCGTCGCCGAGGAGGACGGCGAGATCACCGGCACCGCCCAGGTCAGCCTCGCCCACGACAGCTCCGAGCCCGGCCAGGGCAACGCCAACATCTATGTGCACCCGGAGCGGACCGGGCGCGGCGCGGGCACCCTGCTGGTGCGCACCGCCGAGGAGCGCCTGGCCGCCCTCGGCGTCCGGAAGGTCTACAGCTGGGTGCCGGACGAGCCCGCGGGCCGCGCCTTCGCCGAGCGGCGCGGCTACCGCCCCAGCCGCTCCGCCTACTTCCTGCGGCTGGACCTGGCGAACGGCACGCTGCCCCCGCTCCAGGACCCGCCCCCGGGCATGGAGCTGCGCAGCGGCGCCGACTTCGCCGGCGACCCGCGCCCGGTGTTCGAGCTGGACGCGGAGGTGACGTCGGACGAGCCGGGCGACGTCGACACCGCGCTCACCGACTACGAGGCCTGGCTGGAGGCGACCTGGCGGCACCCGCTGCTCGACCTCGGCCTGACCACCGTCGCCGTGGCGGACGGCCGCCCGGTCGCCTTCACCCTCGCGTACACCGACGGTGCCGGCCGGTACGGTACGGCCATGACCGGCACCGCCCGCGCCCATCGCGGCCGGGGCCTGGCCAAGCTCGCCAAGACCGCCTCGCTGCACCGCGCCCGCGCCGCCGGGTGCACGGAGGCCTTCACGGGCAACGACACCGGCAACGAGCCGATGATCACCGTCAACAAGTGGCTGGGCTACGAGGTCTGCGCCACGGAGGTGCGCCATGTCCGTGAACTCGGCTGACGAAGGGCCCGCCGTGGAGGTCGTCCTGGTCAAGGCGGGCCGCACCAAGATCCGTTACCCGGCGCGGCTGCTGTCCGACGACGGCAGCCGGATCGCCGTGCGCGCCCCCTGGGCGGGCGGCGGCGTGCGCGACTTCGGCTTCGTCCGCTTCGAGCCCGGTGACGTGTTCACCGAGTACTACTGGCGCGACCGCTGGTACTCGGTGAAGGAGGTCCGCGCGCACGACGGCACGCTCAAGGGCCACTACTGCGACATCACCCGCCCGGCCGTCCGCTCCGGCCCGGAGCTGGTCGTGGAGGATCTCGACCTGGACCTGTGGTGCTCGGCGGACGGCACGGACGTACGGCGGCTCGACGAGGACGAGTTCGCGGCGAGCGGCCTCGAGGCGTCCGATCCGGCGGCGGCGGCAGCGGCCGTGGCCGCCCTGGACGACCTGGAGTCCCTGGCCCGCGCGGGCGGCCTCGGCACGCTACTGGCCTGACGGGGGCTCGGCTGCCGCGCCCGCCGGGGTGACGGGGCCCTCGTCTCCGGCTCCCACCGAGGTGAGCGGGCCTCGGCTTCGGCGACCGCCTAGGTGAGCGGGCCTCGGCTTCGGCGACCGCCTGGGTGAGCAGGGCTCGACTCCGGCGTCCGCCGCAGTGAGCGGGCCTCGGCTTCGGCGACCGCCTAGGTGAGCGGGCCTCGGCTTCGGCGACCGCCTGGGTGAGCAGGGCTC